>CAZFXX010000392.1:0-2883 GCA_964522985.1 uncultured Desulfobacteraceae bacterium | reverse complement strand
TTGATCGCCAATGACATCAATGTGTTCGGCCACCATCACAAGGATAACAGCCCCCAGGGTATTTTCTGCGCCAATGGCCAGTGTTCCCAGTGCCTGGTGATTGCCGACGGGCATCCGGTTAAATCATGCATGACCCCGCTTCACCAGGGCATGATTCTGGCCAGTGTCGAAGGCCTGCCCGAGTTACCAGCCGAAGATACCATCGCCCCCGTCGTTGATATCCCGATCCTTGACATCGATGTCCTGATCATCGGCGGCGGCCCGGCAGGGCTTTCAGCGGCAGTGGAGCTGGGCAAGCTCAACGTGCCCACACTGCTGGTGGATGATAAGGACCGACTGGGCGGCAAACTCGTATTACAAACCCATAAATTTTTTGGGTCGGTGGAAGATTCCTTTGCCGGTACCCGGGGGTTTGAGATCGGCGATATTCTGGAAAAAAAGGTTCGGGCCATGGCCTCGGTGGAGGTCTGGCTCAGCAGCACCGTCGTGGGCGTTTTTTCCGACCATATCGTCGGTGTGGTCAAAGACGACACCTACCGGCTCATCCATCCCAAAAAACTGCTGGTGACCACCGGGGCCAGGGAAAAGATGCTCTCGTTTCCCGGCAACACCATCCCCGGTGTATACGGGGCCGGCGCGTTTCAAACCCTGGTGAACCGTGATCTGGTCAAGGCTGCCAATCGTGTGCTCATCGTGGGCGGCGGAAATGTGGGACTCATCGCTGCCTATCACGCCATTCAGGCCGGTATCGAGGTGGCTGCGGTCATCGAAGGCCTGCCCCAGGTCGGCGGATACAGGGTCCATTCAGACAAACTCATGCGACTGGGAGTGCCTATCTTTACCAGTCACACCGTGGTCGCGGCCCATGGCACAGAACGGGTGGAATCGGTCACCATTGCCGCCCTGGGACCCGACTGGAGGATTATTCCCGGAACCGAAAAAACCTACGAAGTGGATACGGTGCTGATTGCCGTGGGCCTGGCTCAAGTAAACGAATTCTATGTCAAGGCCAAAGAGTGGGGGATGGACGTATTCTCCGCCGGCGACGCCCAGGAGATCGCCGAAGCATCGGCCGCCATGTTTACCGGCAAAATCGAAGGCGTCAAAATAGCCCAATCCCTGGGCCTGGATGTGGGCGAAATACCCGTTGAATGGAATGAAAAGGCCGCCGTTTTAAAATCGCGCCCTAAAGCACCGGTCAAACCGGAAAAATTCGAGTCTACGGAAGTGGTATTTCCAGTATTCCACTGCTATCAGGAAGTGCCCTGCAATCCCTGCACTTCGGTTTGCCCGGTTAAGGCCATTCATACGGAAAATAACAAAATCACCGGTCTTCCCTTTCGTGACACGACCATTGAATGTACCGGGTGTCTGAACTGTGTCGCGGTGTGCCCCGGCCTGGCCATCACCTTGGTTGATTTTCGAAAGGACAGCGAGAATCCTATCGTGACGCTGCCCTATGAGATCCGGCGTGAAAAAGTCGAGGTGGGCCAGATGATCCCTGTCACCCAGGAGGACGGGGCTGTATTGGGCCATTTCCCGGTCATTAAGGTCAGGTCCATGAAAAAATACCCCGGGACCCTCCTGGTGCAGGTAAAGATGGACAAGAAATTCGCCGCCGAGGCGGCCGGCATCTGGGTTCAGGAGCAACAGATCGACCCATCCACCATCTACGAAAAGGAACCTTTGCCGGACGAGGCCATCATCTGCCGGTGTGAACGCGTAACAGCCGGTGAAATCCGTCAGGCCATCCGCGACGGCGTTCGCGATTTGAACCGGCTGAAAGCTATTACCCGAACCGGAATGGGGGCCTGCGGTTCCAAGACCTGCCATCCCATGGTCTGGCGGATTTTTCAAGAAGAGGGTGTTGATCTGAGCGATATCACCGACAGGATCGTCCGGCCGCTTTTTGTAGAGGTACCCATCGGCCATTTTGCCGGAAACAAAGGAGGGGATGACAATGTCTAATTATGATGTAATCATCGTCGGCGCTGGGTCGGTGGGGGTTCCCACGGCCATGGCCCTTGCTATAAAGGGTGTAAAAACACTGGTGGTGGACAAACACCCATCTGCCGGACAGGGAGAAAATAAACATGCCATCGGCGGTATCCGGGCCACCCATACCGATCCCGCAAAAATACGGGTCTGCCTCCGGTCCCTTGAAATCTTCTCCACCTGGCAGGACACCTTTGGTCAGGATATCGAATGGCTCAAAGGCGGTTATGTCTATCCCGTGTATCGGGAAGAAGAGGAAAAACTGCTCAAGTCGTTCCTGCCTTTCCAGAAAAAATTCGGTCTTAAGATCGATTTCACCGGCCCTGATGACATTGCCGCGGTAGTGCCCGGTATCAACCGGGAGGGACTTATGGGCGGAACCATATCCCCGGATGATGGCACCGCCTCGCCTCTGCTGGCGGGCAACGTCTTTTTCCAGCGGGCCAGGGCCCTTGGCGCCACGTTTCAATTCAGAAGCGATGTAAAAAAGATTTTACAGACAAAGGGGCGGGTCACCGGCGTTAAAACATCAGCCGGAGATTTTTTTGCGCCGGTGGTCATCGATGCGGCGGGCCCGTATTCGGCGATCCTGAATAAATCCATTGATATTGACATCCCCGTGGTACCCGAATCCCACGAAGGCGCCGTCACCGAACCGGTGCGGATGTTCTGCCCGGCCATGGTTGTGGATATGCGCCCGGCCAAAGGATCTTTGAATTACTACTATTACCAGAACAAACACGGCCAGTTGATTTTCTGTATTACCCCTGATCCGCCGATAAAGGGAACCAGCCACGATGAGACGTCCCTCTTTCTCCCCCAGGTCTGTTCAAGAATGGTCAACCTCATGCCCCGGCTGAAAAATATCCGGGTCCGCAGGGTCTGGCG
>CAZFXX010000391.1:0-2892 GCA_964522985.1 uncultured Desulfobacteraceae bacterium | reverse complement strand
ATACAGCAATTTACAGATGAAGTGCGGCAAGAACTCTACAGACCGCTTTATAATTTAAACACGGAATATAAGACGCTTGCGCAATTGCAGAACGCTCGTCACTTATTCGAATTAACGTGGATGACGCTGGACCATGACAGCCCTATCGTCGGCAATACGATTGAAACCTCAAGGATACGCAGCAGGACCGGTGTCACCGTAGTTGGGGTTATGCGGGAGGGCACCTTGCATTCCAACCCCAATCCCGGCTTTTCCTTTAATCCAAACGATATTGTAGGTATCATCGGGCGCAAGGAAGAACTCACCGCTTTTCGTGAATTGGCTAAATTTCAGTAAAAAAAGGCACTGTGTTTAATAGTCGAAACTCAACTTATTTAGAGTGACGGTGAGGACACAAAGATGAAAAATTCCATAAATAATCTCTAATGGAAAAAAATATGAAAAAAGTTGCCAAAGAAACGCAGATTGTTCATGGTATCCACACCGGTGATAAAAACACCCTGGACCTTGTTGCACCCATCCATATGACGTCAGCATTTCAATTTAAAAACGCAGATCACGGTGCCGGATTATTTGCTGGAAAAGATGAAGGATATATATATACAAGAATCTCTAATTCCACGCTATCCATGCTCCAAGAAAAAATGGCCGTGCTGGAGGGCGGCGAAGATTCTATCGTCACATCATCCGGAATGTCGGCGATCGCTTCAACAGCTCTTTCCCTGGCAAAACCCGGCAACAATTTTATATCCTGTACCACCGTCTACGGCGGAACATTCGCTCTTTTTACTCAGCGGTTCAAAGATCTTAAAATTAAAACCCGTTTGATCCCTCCCTCTTCCTTCTGCACAGGAAAAGAGATTGAAAACTTATTGGATAAAAACACTAAATTTTTGTACATGGAAACCCCTGCCAACCCGACCCTGAATATTATCGATATTGAAATGTGGGCAGGCGTTGCCCAAAAACATAACATTCCGCTTGTCGTTGACAATACCCTTGCCACCCCCTATCTGCAAAATCCATTGCTTTTTGGCGCAGATATCGTTGTTCACTCTGCAACCAAGTACATCGGCGGCCATGCCGATATTATCGGCGGCGTCGTTGTCGGAACCAAAAAAATGATGGATCAGATCAAAGAAAAATATATTCATTATTTTGGCCCCACCATGAGCCCGTTTAATGCCTGGCTTTTTTTAAGGGGAATTAAAACACTTGCGGTCAGGATGGAGAGACACAGCATCAATGCATTGAAAATCGCAAAATGGCTGGAAACCCATCCAAAAATAGAAAAAGTGTATTATCCAGGTCTTGTCTTCCATGGAAGTCACCACCTCGCTAAAAAGCAGATGAAATATTTCGGAGGGATGATTGCATTTGAAGTCACGGGTGGGATTAACGCAGGCAAGGCAGTGATGAATAATGTTCAAATCTGTACGCTTGCGGTAAGCTTGGGCGATTGTGATACGCTGATCCAACACCCTGCATCCATGACACATTCTACTTATACAAAAGAAGATCGTAAAAATGCAGGAATCACCGATGGATTAATAAGGCTGTCTGTAGGCATTGAAAACACCAACGATATCATCTATGACCTGGAGAACACATTTTCATTAATAAGATAATCCGCTTATAGTTCTATATCCTTGATAAGGGCAATACGGCTTGTCGGGGGGCCCTTCTTGATTTGATAAGGAAAGTTGAGAAGTTCTTGAATAGGTTTAATTAAAATAGCTCGGTTTTAGTTTAAATTATACAATGCTGGTTGGGGATAGCTGCAATGACCTACAGATATCAACCTTCTGAATTTATATGATATTAGAAACATACCTATCAATCAGCTGAGTTAGCGATCACTGGTATTTATACCATCTCTCTGTATTTGTTGGATATCAATCCGATATCCCCTTAAATCCTGAACGGTAATTGAATGATTAAAGCAATGTTTGAACGATAAAGTTCCCCGGAACTATTTTACCCCATTCTTGAAGATTGTAAGGATGTTCAGAAATGCGGATTCCAAACATTTGGAATCCATTTTATTAAAATCATCGTCATCGTCGTCATTATCATTATCTCTTTAATTCCCAGTAAGTTAAAAATGACGATACTAATGACGGTCTACCGCCTGCTTTCTGACATTCCTGAAAATCGCTTATGCAGAATTCTGAACCAGCAATATTCACCTCCTACTCTGAACTTTCTCCGGCCAGCTGGGATTGACGGTGAAGATATATGCTTGTAAATCATCGTCCTCATCGTCCACATCGTCCAGATGCTATAAAATCAATCAGTTAGAATGGACGGTGTTTGGACGGTCTTACAGATTTGGACAATCACGGCTTTTGATAAAAAGACTGGTGGCATTCAAGATCGCTATGCAGAATTCTGCGTATGCGATATTTAATTATTTCCGTATGTACGGAAAAGTTAAATTGGCTGGATAGAGGGCTGTGTGAATGGTCTGTCGTCTGGAGATGGGATACTGGCTGTTCCGATGCTGAAATGAAACATTTTTTCTGCGCTTGACGAATTCTCTTTCAATCCTCCGGCACACTGACATACTTATCAAGCGTTTCACTCCAATACACCAGAAATACCTTAGTTGGATGATACCAGGAATTATTAGAAAACGATTCGAACGTTGTTATCCGGGCCTCTTCAATATTCATAACATGAAAATTAAACCACTTTTAACGAAATTAACTGTTATCAGTGTTCAACTATCGAAAACTATTATAGGATTGTTTAATAATTTATCTATTCTTCCCTCAACTTCCTTGGAAAGTGGAACAACCTCACGGCGTATAAGATCTAAAGACTTTTTCCATCTATTGACTTCTATTAGAACTTCATTTAAGTGTCTGGATTCTGTAAACTCTCTGACCA
>CAZFXX010000390.1:0-2897 GCA_964522985.1 uncultured Desulfobacteraceae bacterium | reverse complement strand
TAATGGTTTCGCTCTCTTCATCCAGATTGGAAGTGGGTTCATCCAGCAAAAGTATGGAAGGGTCCCCGTAAACAGCCCTTGCCATACCCACCAATTGATTCTGTCCTCCGGAAAGCCGGACCCCGCGATCTCCTACAATCGTATGGATACCTTTGGGCAGATTGGACACAAATTTATCCGCCGCTGCCATGGCAAGACAGCGCCACATATCAGCTTCGGTTGATTCCGGACATGCCCGGAGAAGGTTGTCCCGTATGGATTCATGAAATAGAAAAGTTTCCTGGGGGACATATCCGACTGAAAGTCGCCAACTGTGCAGCAAATCGGCGTCCAGCACTTTCTCATCAATGGAAATACACCCCTGTTCAGGGGTAAGCAATCCAAGGATCAAATCGGCAATCGTGCTTTTACCGGCTCCTGATGGTCCTGCGACAGCAGTCATTGAGTTTGCCGGGATAACCAGATTAATATCCTTTAATGTAAATTCAGCATTCCCCTTATCATAACGAAAAGACACATTATTAAATTCAATTTGGGTGCCAAGTGTAAGCGCTGTTAAATTTATCGGTGGAATGGGTTCTCTTGCTTCTTTAAAACGAATTTCCATGTCAAGCACGGCTTTAAAAGAGGGCATGGCATTGATAATTCGCTGAACATATTGCTGGAGCCCGGAAAAACCAGGTAAAATTCTGGCAAATAAAAATACTATTACAATAAGATCCAGCGACGGCATCTTGATAATCTGCACACCGACTGTCAGAAACACACAGATCGCCACTGCCGCCCCCACCTGATAACTCAATCGAGTCGCCGTGTTAATTTTGGTAAAACTTATCATCTGGGTTGTGATACTGTCTGTTACTGAGCGAAAATGTTTTTTGTACTGCTGCTCGAGATTGTAGCTTTTGGCAACCTTCATGCCCCCGATATGTTCGGTAACAGCCGTGTACATGTCGCCCATGGAGTTGCGCAGGGAGGTGCCGAAACGAGCGGCCTTCCTGTTAAAAGGTCTCAGCACCACCAGGAAGACACCCCCGCAGGCAATAGCAGACAATGTCATTGGAACGGAAATGATCATCGATACAATCAAATGGATCACAACAATGACAATTGATCCAATCAATTGAAACACCTGCTGAGTGGCAAGCCCGACCCGGCTCAGATCGGCGGTTAGAACATATATAATGTCGGCACCCGGGGTTTTTAAAAAACACAGCCAGTCTGCATGGCAGAACACAGCGTAGAGTCTATTACGCAAATATTGGGTAAAACCCTGGACAAGACCGGTATTCAGAATCCCCATGTATCGCACCACGGCGGCGTGTATGGAAACAATGACAAGATAGATGCACAACACGGGAAAAAAGGACGGCGATACACCCATCTTTTGCATCAGTTCAAAGATCCATTGTGCATATCCGTTAGCGCTGCCGGACGTTGCAATTCCAAGGATATGCAGAAAAGGCAGGATCATTACCAGCCCGATTCCCTGGGTCAAGCCAAGCAAAATCGCCATACCAAGGGAAAGCCAGGCTCTGTTGCCAGCATAATTTAAAAAAAATCTGATATAAGTCGTCAACATATAAGCCTTTTTATAACACTTTCATGATCTCAACCATCTACATCTTGATTCAAAACCCGACTCCGTGACATGAGGCTTGATCACAAACTTTGGCACCATTCAGGACATCATTTCTGATGACTATTCCAAACTTTCCAGAACATAAATAATATCTTAATTTTATTGCCAGGGCAAAAGAAAAAATTACTCAAAAAAACTTTCCAGCTTGACTTGCATTCCTCAAAGCCGTATCTCAGAAATAGAAAACAACAAAAAAGCCTATTATGAAAAAAGGATACGGCTTTGGATGTCTATGAAAATCTTTTTATGGATGTGACTTCAATTTTTGATTGGAAGGATATCAAAATCGAACCGATAGTTAATAATACCCGCTTTTATCATATCTTTGGACTGAATTTCGAATCACCCATCCCCTTTCTGGATATGCCTGAAAGTGATGGAACCCCTGATATTAAAATTAAATATGGCACAGTGCCTGATGAAATTATTGATGCAAAAATCAAGGGGGTGCGATATCAGGCAGGACCTGGAGAATTTATCCTCAAAGTTGACAATGTGGCCAAATATTATGTGGCAAAGGGATCTGATATAATTATTGAACGTAATCCAAAGGCGGCTGATTATGAAATAATTCTTTTTTTAATGGGTTCTGCCATGGGCGCACTGTTACACCAGCGCAATATTTTACCCCTGCACGGCAGTTCCATAGATATCGGCGGAAAAGGCGTTATTTTTGTGGGGCCTTCAAGCATTGGTAAATCCACTATTGCAGCAGGATTTCAAAAAAAAGGATATCCCCTGCTTGCCGATGATGTGTGTGCGGTAACAGCCCTAAATGGAAGTATCCCACAAATCATACCTGGTTTTCCATGGCTGAAACTGTGGGCCGATACCTTGGAAAGACTTGAAGAGGATAAAAAAAGATTGAAACGTGTGCGATTTGATCATGATTTTGAAAAATATTTTTTCCCTTTCCATAATACAAACAAACAATTGGTTCCTGTGAAATCAATTTTTAGTCTTGAAACAACCAACACCGATGAATTTAAGATTACTCCGATAAAAGGAGGGAAAAAGGTCAATCCGATCATTGACAATACCTACAGATCCGGTTTTCTTGAGGGACTGGGGGGCAAAAAAGAACACTTTAAACAATGCGCTGCCGTTGCCGGCAAAGCTTCTATTTTTAATGTCATCAGACCCAAAATAGGATTTCAGCTTGACGAGCTGATGGCACTGGTGGAGGAGCATTTCTGATCATGAGTGGAATTATCTGGATAGCATCATACCCCAAATCGGGAAACACCTGGTTTCG
>CAZFXX010000389.1:0-2908 GCA_964522985.1 uncultured Desulfobacteraceae bacterium | reverse complement strand
CGCGGCGTCGACGTGGTGGGCGGACGGGTGGTCAAAAACGGCGATATGTTGATCCGGCGGCTTGAACAAAGAAAACGCTGGGGGGAGGCCACCGAGAAAGTGTGCTTCCGCAAAGAGACCTACGCAGGTATCATTTAGTAGCTAAATTCTGTAATTCTTGTTTTTTATGTCAAAAAAAAACACAATGATTAAAATTGCAATTTCCAAAACAGGGAGAAATCATTATGCACAGCAATTCAAGACTATATGGGGTTAATTAAATGGTTTTTTGATCTTGTTTGAGGTTTGGACATTGTGATTTGAAATTTATTTGGCATTTGGTGTTTGTGATTTGCGGCGTACGCCTTTTCAACAGCACCGGTTTATCCGGGTTAGGTTCCACAAGCTTCAGATCAGTCATGCCGTTTAGAAGATTTATTGAAGTGAGGACCGGTTACTTGTGGTCCGGATGGGTAATGGGCCTTATTCTCCCAAGCCAGGGAGAATAAGGTTCGGATATAATTTTTTCTATTTATTGGCCTGGCATGATAATTCTTGATTCTTTTTTCTGCTGTGGCTGCTGTTGCTGCTGTTCTGCCTGCATTTTTTTAATTCGTTCCACCACCTCACCCAATGCCTTTTTCATGACCTCGGGAAAGACATCCAATGCCTCTTCAATATTGTTTGCCGCCAGTTGAGATTGTATGGGCAGGGGCCCATCCGGGGACATGAGCTGTGTATGCCCGATAAATACAGATGCTCGACTGGTGTCTTCCGTTCCATCGGATTTTGCCGGTATCATCCGCCGGATGGAAGCGACCTTGAGGTCGGTTATGGATTCTTCACGGTAAAGGTTGGTCCGGTCCACGGTAAAATCAATTTGTCCTGGCTGTCCCTGATCGCTCATGTTATCTCTCCTGCTGTTTAAAGGTTTATTAAATAGAATTTAAATTTATTGTAATCTTATAAAATCTCCTTTGTTATTTCTACTAATCGATGAATCGGGTTTTTAGCTTCTAAATCTTTTTTCTTGCTGAAATAGATACTGGTTTCGTATCCGCCTCCATCATAGAGTGCGATAGCGATGAGGCGATGGCGGCAGCCGCTCTGGAAATGCAGCTTACAGGCGGAACTATGAGCAGAGCACCTGCCCTGGAAATTTCTACGAGTAGCGCTGACGAAACCGTGGAGAGATTAAAGGCGTGATTATTTGATGCAAGGTCCGTAGAATAGGAGAACAACCATATTCAATTCACAGGATGTTGGGGCATCCATTACTGTAGAGCTATCTATATAAAAAAAAGCGACTCAAAAAATTCAAAATGAAAGCATTTCATAAAAGACTGATTTTAAAACTGCCCATGCAAAGCCTCCAGAAATTTTTCTCTGGAGGCTGTCTTCCCGATGCTCAACTATATTTACCGATTATAAACGCTATATCATGAAAGGAGAAAAAAATGGTTATCATTAGCGATATATCATTTCCTCAAGAGAGTGCGAGTGATGTTGGCAAACGTTTTCTCGAATTACCGCCAGTGCCCGATTTTATGACCTTGAAAGGACCATACATTAAAGGCATGAAAGAATATGGCATTCAGGCGCTCGAGATTTATGAACTTGACAAATCAAAGGTCGCTGAAGGAATTGAATTTGTTACCGACCGGTGTGTCAGTTATTTTGGCATTCCGGGTTATATCTATGAAATTAATGTGTTCTTTGAAGCTCAAGAGGCATTAAAAATGATCGGATTAGGATAATATTGAAAAGAGGCAGGGTCGGTTACGTCCCTGCCTCTTTTTAATCTATTTTTATTACGGATTGAGATTGTGGTACCCGCATCTGACAAAAAATAAACAGCCAATCTCCCCCTATGAATAGGCAGGCCATTCAGGCCAGCCAGAATGAAAATCACAACCCGCCATAGCCGATCAACCAAATCTGTTTCTATCCCAGTAATAACGCCGGATAAGCATGACGTTTTGACATAAAACCGATAATAAATCATCCGCGTGTCTGGTCAAAAAGCAATCGTTGTGTTACTCTCTTTTATAAATCACAGCTTTTCTTTGACAAATACGCAAAAAAAAACAATCGCTGAAGATTGAATACCGCAGGCAACAGGGTGATCATATGATCCGGGCAATTAAAAGAATGTCCTGGACCGATGCATTCCAGGATGATGATGACATGCCCCAGAGCAAAAAAGAATACCTTGGAGAGAAAAACCAATGGGAATAAAAGAATCATTTATAAGATTTCGTAAAAACGTTCGGCGCGTAAGACGAATCTTCCGTTTGCCTGTTGTTCTCATCCTGGTATTCATCTTAACAAGTTTCTTTTTTACAATTGATGTTAACGCCGGCAGCAACCCCATATCGGTAAAGGTCGGTGCTTACGCGAATTCCCCTAAAATCTTTATGAATGAAAACGGCAAGGTTTCCGGATTCTGGCCTGATCTCATAGAGTGCATGGCTAAAACAGAAAACTGGAAGATAGAATATATCTGGGGGACATGGAGTGAGGGACTCGGCCATTTAATAAATAAAGAGATAGCTATAATGCCGGATGTGGCATTTACAAAAAAGCGTAATAAACTCTATACATTCTCTGAAGCCCCTGTTCTCATGAGCTGGACAAGGGTGTATGTCAATAAAAAGAAAACGAAAATCCAATCCATAACCGATCTGAGAAACAAAAAAATCGCCGCCCTTAAAGGTAGTGTCAACATAGAAGGCGCTGGTGGATTAAAAAAAATCGCCCTCGAATTCAATTTAAATTGCACTTTTTTGGAACTGGATAATTATACGGAAGTATTTAAGGCGATAGAAGAAAACAAGGCCGATGCCGGGATAACAAATCGGAATTTCGGGAATAAAAACGCAAAGAATTTTAATATTAAAAAAACACCCATTATTTTCCAGCCAATTAA
>CAZFXX010000388.1:0-2917 GCA_964522985.1 uncultured Desulfobacteraceae bacterium | reverse complement strand
TCTAAAATACTACACTCTGGAAGAAAAAGCTACCATAAAATGCATTTTTTTTATTTATACCAGTAGCTTATGTCCCCGGATGGACAATAGCTAAATACTACAACAAAATAGTGTGGTAGCAATTTGAAATTTTAACTTTTTACGAGGGCATCAACAAATAGCTATGGTAAGTTTTGGAGACTTGTTGTGTTGAATTTAAACTTAAGAAGAAAATTGTGAAACCACTTGAATATTTTTCACAAAAGGACATGGTGCATATCCATGCCACCGTTCTTGAGGCGCACTGTCCTTTCATTTTTGAACCATATAAGAATAGACAGGGCAAAAAGGAAGACAGAAAGGATCGGTGGCGCAAGGGATACACTCATTTCATACGCCAGTTTCTGGACGCCCAGGGATGTAATCGCTGTTACAAGCACATCGGATAACCGCTCGGTCATATCATCAATGGGATCCAATGCCTGCCCCACGGCCAATGATACGCCGACTCCGGCAGGTTCCAATTCCAGGTTCGATTCTTTTACAATGGAAACAGATGCGTTCACAATCCGGCATGTAGCATAGGCCACCCCGGCCCGGGTGATGGCTTCACGGAAATACGTATCCGTTGCCGAGTCCATAACCGGAAGCTTCAACCCGGCGGAGAAAAAAAGCAATATTGCTGCCAATATCCCAATGGATGATCCGATTATTTTACGTTTCCGTGCGGCTTTCATCTTGTGCTCTGTCCAATGAAAAAATCAGCAACGCGGTATTTTTTCGTCCCTCACGACCCACTGCCCACACGCATTACTTTCATTACTTGCCAAAATCTTTTCAAATTTACGCCTGGTTGGCGCCTGCGTGAGACATTTTTAGGTCTGATGTGTCCGGATGGATTTACCAGAGAGGGTCACCGGTTATATCCTCTAAGCGCATTTCGTGAAGCACTATCCACAAGTGTAAAAAGCATATCTATAGCATCTTTTCGATTCGACGGCTGATGTCCACGCACCTTAACGAACACACACTCCAGTTGATCGGTTATTTTAAAAAAATCCCGATACAATTCATAATTGTTGAGGCGCTTATTTTTTTTAGAACGATACTCATTTTGCTCAAGCCGATCCCGTCTTCCCGGTAAACCCATAATGTTTTGAGAATCCGTATACACAATCGCCCCTCTCCCCGATGCCTGAATATCGCTTAGCGCCCATAGTAAAGTTTGCAATTCCAGTTTCGCCGAAGAGGTATGATCAAATCTCCTCACTTTCACGTGCGTCTTCAACAGATCCAACGAAAGGCCAGATTCAGACACAAACAGGTAAGCCCCATATCCGATATTTGAATGCGTATCCACACTTCCATCTGTAAACAGCATCAATTTACTCATTTATAATCTCTCGGAATATAAAACAGCCTTATATGCCGCAGCATTTTTTGCACTTCTTCCCGTTTCCACATGGGCAGAGCTCATTGCGGCCAACTTTTTTCTCGGACAGCTTTGGTTTTGGTGAATTCAATAATACCTCTAAATCGATAATATCCTCCGGTTTATCCGGTTCTAATCCAATTTTTTTCCATCTTTTACCATTTAAAATATCATAGGATTCAGTTATCGCATAATGTAATAAGCTGGGCGTTTTTTCGTCCACAGGATTTTATGAATAGAAGTTGCAATCTATTTCTTTCGCCTATCACGAACATAAAAAGCTTTTGAGTCGGTGGCCCCTATTCGCCGTTCTTCTATGTCAAAAAGCCTTGTTGCATAAATTAACTCACCCAGCTTTCCATATCCGTAATTGCGCGGGTCAAACTCAGGCGATTGCTTCGCAATATTGCTGCCCACAGGCGCAAGATGAGCCCACCCGCTTTCATCGGAGGAAGCTTCCACCGCATTACGCAACAGGTTTACCAGTTTTGTATCTTGTTTTAATTGGCTGCTGGATTTTTTAGCAATCGCCTCACTTTCATCAACCTTCGCGCGAAGAACCTCTGTGTAAATGAATTTATCACAAGCCGAAACAAAAGCGGAAGGCGTTTTTTGTTCACCAAAACCATACACTAACAACCCTGATTCTCTAATTCTTGACGCCAGCTTGGTAAAATCACTATCACTCGACACGATACAGAATCCGTTAAAATTACTGGTGTACAATAAGTCCATGGCGTCAATAATCATTGCGCTATCCGTTGCGTTTTTACCTTTTGTATAGGCAAATTGCTGTATGGGCTGAATAGAATATTGCAGTAGAACTTCTTTCCAGCCTTTCAGGCCAGGTGCTGTCCAATCGCCATAGATTCTCTTGACGCTGGCTATTCCGTAATTTGCAATTTCCGATAGTAAACCATCCACAATGCCTGGTTGCGCATTATCCGCGTCTATAAGAACAGCCAGCTTATCCGTAATTCCCATAGCCTTATATTTTCCAATTGTTGCTACCGCTTGGCGGCCGAATGGACTATCAGGATTTTGACAACTTGATCGTCGCATCCGCTGGCAGTGCAAGACCGGCAGCCACCTCAATGGCCTTGATGATCCCCGCCGGGACCGGACAGGCTGGGTGGTCACAGTATTTTGTGGCCATGCGAAGTGTGGTCGGCCCTTCCCCCCTGAAACTGATCTCCTCAAAGGGATTGACATGCTTGAGCGACTTTGCCAGTTTCTGTATTGATTTGCATTCGCTGTCAATGGAAATATCACACGATCCATTCATTGTGACTTCGACCGTTGTGTTAAAACCGCATATACCTGCAAAAATTTCTGCTTTTGCCATATCGTTTTTCTACCTTAAGTTTAAAGTTTAAAGTTTAAAGTCTCAAGCTTAACCCGGCAAAGCCGGAACCAAATTGAATATTGAACAGTGAGAATTGAAAACTTGTGGTATCGCTTCGCTCTATCTTTTTTATTAAATCGATAACATCCCGTCATTATTCA
>CAZFXX010000387.1:0-2957 GCA_964522985.1 uncultured Desulfobacteraceae bacterium | reverse complement strand
ACATATTGACATCCAGTTCTTCATCCTTGTGACGGGCATCGGCCAGCTCACAGATACGGTGTAACTCCTTGTACATGGCATCGTCCAGAAGCGGCTCTGTTTCGGTTTCCAGAATTTCGATGACGCGTTCATGCACACGCTCGTTAAACCGTTTACTCCCGCTGGCGGTCCAATTTTCATAATTTTGATGACTGATCAGATCGGGCTGCCAGATTTCGGTTTTAAAATGATTATAGGTGTGTTCATGATCGAGATACTGCCCGCCTGGGCCGACTTCGGCCATGACGTCCAGAGCCATGGTATCATCATTGACAGGGATTCCGCGAAGAATGCGTTTCATCATACCGATAATTTCGTTGGAAGAAATCATCAGTTCCATATTGCTGGTCAATCCCGAATCCAGATATCCCACGTCATGGATCATATTGCCGCCCACGAGTCCCGCGGTGGCAATATTAATCGTGGACTCCATGGCCGCCTGTTCATCGTAAATCTTGGCATCGGAGCAACCCGCGGTTTCATATTCCGGCACCCTGAGCCACTTGGTGATGTCCGTGTAACCGGCGCTGAGCAGCGCCATTTCAGGAGAGCCATAGCAATAGATCGTGGTCCGCATATCCATGTTGGACATGAGACCGCCGATGATGATCTGCGCCCCCGGCTTACGAAGCTGGCTGATAACGATGCCGAAGAGACTTTCGGCCAAAGATTGTACCAGCAAACCGGCAAGGGTGGTGGGTGCCGTGCCGCCTGCCAGCGGACATGGGGTGTAAACAAATGGAATATCGTTATCACTGGCAAAAATCAATTTTTGAACGACCTCCTTGGAATGGCTCAACGGGGATACCGGCTCGATGTAAAGGGAAAAGAGGGGGCCTTTCTTCCACTCTTCCTTGCCGCCGACACGGATATAGGCCATTTCCAGTTGATCGCGGACCCCTTCCAGATCCACCGCCGTGATATTGATCGGTTTACTGGTGCCTTCCAGCATGGCCAGATACTGCCAGCGATCATAGGTGCCGACGGCCGTATCCTGGGTAATGCCCAGGGACATGTGGAAATCGTAGTTGGGCAGCGCCTGGGCAATACGGGCAAAATTTTTAACATCGTTGTAGGTGGCCCGTCGTCTTTCCCCCGTATAGGGATCAATGGTGAAGGGGGTATCGGATCCGCCGCCGTAATTAATAATATTTTTAAACAGCTCCATGCGGTATCGCCGATCAGGACCGGTAATCACCACTTTGCTGGGAACTGTCTTGCGCGCTTTTTCCACCATATAATGGGGAATTTTGACAAGGCTGCTGTCATCCGTGGTATCCTCTACAATCGCACCCCCGGAGTGCGCCACATCGACGCCTTCTTTATCGTATACCCGAACGCCCGTCTCATATAATACCCGCAGCGCCGCATAGTAGATCGCTTCAATTTCATCTTCAGACAGTACTTGAAGCCGGGGCGTCGCATTTATCTGGTAATTGGTTTTATGAACTTGCATGGTTTGGTCTCCTTATCCATCATCCTTTTGGTTGATAATGACTTTCATTGTTTTTCCGTCAGGTCTGTGCAAGCAATCGCTTGGCCAATTCCGCTCCATCTCCGGCATTGTAGCCATATCCATCGGCGCCAATGCGCTTTCCGAATGCAGCATCCAAAGGTGCACCACCGACAATCACTTTGACACTGTCACGCAGGCCGGCTTCTTCAATGGCTTTGATCGTGTGGCCCATAAACCGCATGGTCGTGGTCAGCATGGAGGACATACCGACAATATCCGGTTTGTGCTCCTTTATGGCCGCTATAAATTTTTCCGGTGCCACGTTAAAGCCCAGATTAATGATCTCGAACCCCTGGCCTTCCATCATCATGCCCACCAGGTTTTTGCCGATATCATGCAGGTCACCCTGCACGGTACCCAAAAGAATTCTGCCGGATCGTTTGACCTTCGCACTGGCCAGGAGAGGCCTTAACAATTCCTGACCATCGTGCATCGCCTTGGAGGACATCAGCACTTCCGGCATGTACATGGATCCGTCTTTAAAACGAATCCCCACTTCATTCATACCGATAATCAGTCCGTTATCCAGAATGTCTTTGGCATTCAGCCCGTCATCCAGTGCTTTCTGAACGAGTTCAGGGGTTTTTTCATCGTCTCCTTCTATAATAAGTGTTGCTAATTGTTCGAATATTTCACTCATTGTTTTTCTCCTTTTTATCGATTGGCAAGGCAACCTTATTTTTTGTCTTTGACCCGTTGCTCAGCGGCTGCGAGAACCTGTTTGATGACATCCCGGGTCTCAGTTTTGATGGATGAAGGCTGATGGGTGCTCAGAATGTCCTGAACCCGTTCCACCACACGGTCACGCATGGGTTTTTTCCCCTCGGCTTCCCACTCTTCATAAGAATGACGGTCACACAGATTCGGGTACCAGAACTCCGTTTTAAAATATTTGCGGGTATGCTTTTCATACAGGTAGTGACCGTTGGGGCCGACATGGTGTATCACATCCGTCGCCAGTGTGTCTTCATTGACTTCTATGCCGCGTGTAATTCGCCTGGCGTAGCCGATGGCTTCGTCCATCATGGTGGTCTGAAGGATCGACCCGGTCATGCCGCTTTCGGTGTATCCCACGTCATGGCAGAGATCCCCACCCGTGAGGGCGGAGAAAAAACAAGAGAGCGAACCTTCAATGGCCGCCTGCTCGTCGAGTACCTTGGAATCGGTGCAGCCACCGGTCTGCCATAACGGCAGTCCGGCATAATGAGCCAGTTCAGATACACCGGCCATCATCAATGACAACTCGGGCGCACCGTAGGAAAAAACCGACTCTTTCATATCCATTACGGACAGGACGCCGCCCATAAAAAAAGGCAACCCCGGCGAAATGGCCTGGGCAAGAGTCAAACCCATCCAGGATTCGGCGGCAGCCTGAATAATGGTTCCGGCGGCAGTCACGGGA
>CAZFXX010000386.1:0-2958 GCA_964522985.1 uncultured Desulfobacteraceae bacterium | reverse complement strand
TCTCCCTTTTTTTTGAAAAATCTGAATTTTTTCTGAAATCAGTTTGAACTTACAAATTCACATGCATGGTGGAGCCTGCGGGATTATACGGGTCGAGTACGGCTTTAATGGGTTTTTCGCCCTCCAGTGCACGTGTGATGCCTTCGGTAATACGTTCGCAGGCCGTATCCGCTATCATTTTGTATTTGAGCTGCGCGGGATAAGTGCCGCCCTTACAGACAAGGTAACCGTTTATCCATTGGCGCGCGATTCGTTTTAGCTGACCAAACAGCTGTAAATGGGCGTCCCCGTCAGGATCACGCCATTTCGTCAAGACGAGGTGAGCGGTCAATTCATAGAGGACCTGTGAAGGTCGCACGTCTCCAGTATGAACCAGGTTGAGGTCTATTTTTTCACCGATGATACCGGCGTTCTGTGTCTCGGTTGCACCAATAAGATCGGGTGTTAATTCGAGTACAGAATCGTTGTTAAATTCTGCGGTCAGCCGATCTTCCGGCAGCTCGACCCGGTAGCCGGCAACCCGTGGAAAGGTGATTTCCAGATAATCCCGGTCCGGTCGAACGGCTTTGACATGGATGGTCTCCCTGGGCGGTTGGGGCGGTGCAATCACCGGTTTAGCGGTAAAGTCAAAGGGAATCCCCAGCACGTCCGCATACTCCACATTAAACAGACCTTCCTCATTGAGGTCATACGACTGACGGCGCAAACCGCGGCCGATCACCTGCTCGCACAAAAGCTGGGTGCCAAAAGCGCGCACACCCAGAACATGGGTAACGGTGTTGGCGTCCCACCCTTCGGTGAGCATGGAAACCGATACCACGCAACGGATTGAATCACCCAGGCGGCCTTCTTTCCCGACGGTGTTCATAACTTCCCGAAGCAGATCCTGGTCGGTAATGTTATCTGCCTGACGGCGGTCGTCGGTACGTTCGATGATTTCACGGCGGAACCGATCAATTTCACCAATAGCCATGCTGCGGAAATTTTTATCCAATGCGTCGCCGGATTCAAGTTGCCGGCTGTCGATCAGCAATGTCCGGGGGCGGCCAAGCGGGTCCCCATGTTCATTGAAGTTTCGAAACAATTCCAGCCGGCCATTTTCAAGCTGGCTTGAGCCGTCTTTATTTGGGCGATGAAAACCAGAGACATAATCATAGATCAGCTTGGAAGTGGATGTGTTGTTACAAACGATAATAAAGCAGGGCGGCACGGAAATACCCTCTTTCTGCCACAGTTCATATGTTTTTGCGTAATGGCCATACAGTGCTTCAAGTGCGGTCAATAGTTGAGGTGGCAGGTTTAACGGATTAAGTGAGTTCGCTTTGCCGCGTCCTTTTTTCGGCATTTTTTTTCGAATGTGCTCCCAGAGATTTCGATACATGGGCATCTCTGCTCCGGGAATATTATCTGCTACCGGCACCCGCGGCAACTTTACAATTCCCGATTCAATGGCATCCATCAGCGAAAAATCGTTCATGGTCCAAGGGAACAGGGTGCCTTCGGCATAGCCTGATCCCCGAAGGAAAAAAGGCGTGGCCGACAGATCCACAACCCGGGTAATGCCGAGTTTGCGGCTGACAACTTCAAGCCCAGTGATCCAGAGCCGGGCCGCCTCGTTATTTTTCTGGACCTCTTTTTTGTCATCACCTTTCAAGTCGCTGAGATCATCCTGACCCGGCTTCTCCCGATAGCAATGGTGACCCTCATCATTTATCACCATGATGTTTTTCATGCCCATCAGGTCCGGCATCATCCGTTGAAGCATCTGGCCTTCGGTTTCCAGTGTGTCCAGCGCCTTACCCCGTCCTTGGAGAAGGGAGCGTCCGCCCCTGGACAATTCCATGCGTTCCCGCAGCTTAAACGCATGGTAATTGGTGATAACGATTTTGACTCGATCCAGATCGGTGAGCATGTCACCGGGTACCAGCTCACGGCTTTCATAGTAGCTGTCCGGGTCGTTGGGTTGAAGGACACGGAGACGGTCCCGAATGGTCAGGCCAGGCGTCACAACGAGAAATCCCCGGGTGAAATTCCGGCTGTTGGGCCGACGCACTTTGTTGATGGTCTGCCAGGCGATCAACATGGCCATGACAGTGGTCTTGCCTGCGCCGGTGGCCAGTTTCAGTGCCAGTCGCATCAGTTCCGGATTTGCATCGTGGTTGGCATTTACAAGATGATTGGTGAAGCCTTTAGCGGATTTCCCCAGTTTGGGGGCGACTTCAGTCAGCCAGATGGCTGTTTCAACGGCCTCCACCTGACAAAAAAACGGTCGAAGGTTGTTGAACTTATGATGCCGCCAATGCTGAAGCAGACGGGCGGTTTCGGGTGTCACTTTCCAGTCTTTTGGATTCGGCAGACTTCGCCATTGATCCACCTCACGGCGAAGTGCATTTATGATGGGCGTGGGGTCGTATTCCTGCTTCTGAGTTGAAAGGCCTTTGCCTTCATCCAGTAACAGCTTAAGCTGTTCAGGACCTGGCTTTTTTCGTTTCTTCAGTTTTGGAATAGGGGTGATGAACTTTGCACTGCGGCGCTTGTTGATAATCCGCTGCGTCGGCTGCCCATCATCATCAAGTTCCCAATGGCGTGCCGGGTATTCATACGGAGAGTTCAGAATAGGCTGCTCGAAGAAATGATTGTTCATGTTCAATTTTTCTCCTGACGAAAATAAAGGCGTACCGGAACATTATTCAATATTTCATTAACATATTCATCGCATTGATTTTATGCTTTTTACAATAAAATCTCCTGTTAATCCGGCAAATCCTGTCAAATATTGTTCTGATGGTTCTGTTTCCGGTATGAAACGGGTGCGTTGATTCGGGTCGGTACAAATTGCTGCTTTTGAACAAAATTGGTTCATCGTCGGGTAACCCTGCTATAATAAACCCCGGATAAACCGGAAATTTCAAGAAAATTAGGGCGGAAGAATGGTTTCATCTGAACGGGGATTAACGA
>CAZFXX010000385.1:0-2959 GCA_964522985.1 uncultured Desulfobacteraceae bacterium | reverse complement strand
GCGAGGCCCTTTTTGAAAAAGGGTTTCGTATTCCCGAAGACGTGGCGCTCATGGGATTCGACGATACCGAAATTGCTTCATTCGCCGGAATCGATCTGACCACTATCAGTCAAAAAAAATACGACATGGGGGAAATGGGCGCCAAAACTCTTATCGAGAAGATTGAAAAGACTTCATCCGGGGTCGCCAGTCAGCTCATTCTTGAGCCCGGACTGATTATCCGGAAATCCTGTGGCTACACCCTCCAGGAGGCGTATAGCCGATAGGCCGATGCTGATGTTCGGAATACACGGTAAAAAACCCTTTTGCATTGTCTGTATGACACAAGCAGTTCTTTTGACAGGGTATGGATAGAATAATAAATTTAAGGCAAACATAACTCCGAGAGCCAGTTATGGGCGATTCGGATTTTAGCACCATTTTGAACTGTTTCAATCTCTATGATCTGTTGAACATTTTTAAACTCAATGAGGTCCTGTTTTAAAATAACATCAAGGTACGATTTCTTCCAACGATTATAAAATCGAGTTGTCCCATTCTGAAACGGTTCGGGAAAACCACCGAGAACCAATAGCTTATCCAGCTCATCCTCAAGGTCTTTCGGTTTTAAAAAAGCATGAATTTCCTTTAAATCCAAAGGATGCATTCTGAATTGGAAAAACCTGCCTGCCAAGGAATCCCCTGCTTTTCTATAGGTATCAAGCTTGGCGCTCCCCGTAACAAGGATCGAGGGAGTTCCCCCTTCTGTATCATAAACACCTTTTAACCACGATTTCCAATTTTTTAATTTATGAAGCTCATCGAAAATGACAAGTCATTTCGAAAAGCACGGGACGTCAGGGTTAGTTTTTTGGCCTGGTTTATCATGGCTTTAAGAATTTCAGGCAAAGAGTAATTTTCGATACCTCGAATATTCACTCTTCAATAGTCAATTCCTCTTCAGCCCTTCTCTAACCTGAGGATAAAGATCCGGTGCCAGCACCAAAAGATGGTCAGCACCGGACTCGATATCCATATACTCACTGAAGGAAAAGGGTTTACCGTCCATCCGGATGATCCTGCCGCCCGCTGCCTCAATAATCACCTGGGTAGCGGCCAGGTCCTGGTAAGACTCATTGGCAATCAGGGCGGCTTCGGCACGGCCCATTGCCACATAGCAGATATGGGCCGCTGTACAGCCCAGGTTGCGGATTTTGCCTGGAAAGGACGCATGGTAGTTTTGATGAAAACGGGAGTAGGTCAGCAATACACTCTCGTCGCTAACGCTGCCCTGGGAGGAGATGCGAATCTCCTCATTGCCGCAAAAGGCCTGCTGCCCGGCCCGGGCCTGGAACAGATCACCGGTGGCCGGCATATGAAACACACCGAAAACAGGCCAGAAATTTTCAAGCAGGGCAATGGACATGCCCCAGATGGGAATGCCGGCCATAAAATTGGCCACACCGTCCAAGGGATTTAAAATCCAGATATATCTTTTCTCATCATGGGTGTAGGACGTATTCAGGTTATTGCCGTCGAAAATTCGATGTGCGGGGAAACGTGCCGCAAGGGTTTTTTTAAAAAAATCGGTCACATAAAGTTCGGCTTCCGTGAACAGGTCCTCATCAAACTGAATCCGGTGGTCCCCCTTACCGTAATATGAAAGGGCCTGTCTGCCGCAAGCTTGAATCGTTTCAATGGCAAAACCTGTCAGATTTTCAATACTATTTTCCGTTAAACCCACTATGTTCCTCCTTGTTTTTTTCGCATCAATTTCCGGCAAAAAACCACCGGCCGAATACAACTACAAAAAAACAGCATCTGAAATGGTGTCGCAAGGTATCGCTTACAGAAATAATATCACAGCGCTGCTGAAAAATGAAGAAAATTTAAAAAAAGGTCCGCTGCAGAAGCTTGAAAAAAAAGCCCAGTAAAACAACCCCGAATACGATCCGGATGGTTCTGCCCCGCAGTTTTTCAGCCATGATACGGGATCCGATCTGACCGCCGGCAAAGGAAAAAAGTGCGGCCCATAGGATAAACCGCCAGTTTATACTGCTGATGGAAGCGTGGGTGATAAACCCGGTCAGGGAAGAAAAACAGACGATAAAGGCGGAAGACGCCGCCGCCGTCCGAGTGGCAATGCCGATAAAATAAATGAGCAGCGGCACCACAAAAACACCGCCCCCGATTCCCAGCATGCCCCCCATAAAACCGATGGCCAGCCCAATGGTGCCGCCCCCGAAAATTTTGACGCTGCGGCTGGCTTCGGGTCCCTTGGGCTCACCCTTGGATGAAAAAATCATTCTCAGCGCGGCAGCCAGAACCACCAGCATCATGATCATCATAAAAATTCCGGTATCGACCCAGTGGGTTGTCAGAGCACCCAGGGGCGCACCCAGAGAAGAGCCAATGATAATGGGCAGGGCCACGGAGAAATCCACCATCTTCTTGCGGACATAAACCAGGGAGGCCGAGGCCGCAGCAATACCGTTCAAAAAAAGAGAGGCCGCAACCGCCATGGATTTGGGAAACCCCAGCAGCACAAAAAGGGGTGAGAATACCAGTCCGCCGCCAAGCCCGATCATGGTGAGAACCAGAGAAGACAGGCCGATAATGCCCAGCAGTACAAAAAGATTCATTCGTGCAAAGCCCCTTTATGCCTTTATTTTTCAACCCGTCGGATCAACGCCAGGGCACTGTCTAAAACCTTTTTCCCAAACCGGTTTTCCAGAGCCTTCTCAAGCATTTCAAAGGTAATAACCTGATTCATCCGGGCCAGGATGGCCAGCGAGGCCAGGGCCCGGTCATGAGATTTAATCTTCTGGGCTTTGAAATCGATCTTTACAACAGTCGCTCCGGTCTCGGGCAACTCAACGTCGCTGGCCTGAATCACCAGGGTTTTGTCGTCCAGATCCTGAAACATGCTGCGTCGCCGGGCCACACCTTCGGGTGCCAGGGCCAGGATGGCAGAGGGCCG
>CAZFXX010000384.1:0-2976 GCA_964522985.1 uncultured Desulfobacteraceae bacterium | reverse complement strand
TAACGGTACCGAAAAAGCCCAGCTCCGCCATGGGTTTAATGGCCTCTTTATAGGGGTAATAATGATCGGCATCCCATTGATCGGCATTGGGTGCAATTTTCTTGGCGGCGAATTCACGAACCGCTTTTTGCAGCATTTCGAGTTCTTTTGAAAGTTTAAATTCCATGTTCATACCTCCGGTTGTATATATCGATTTATATTAAATTAAATAGCGCACTTATGTGCTTCCGTTTTTTCCAGTTTCAAGGCTTAATTTCCATACTATATTGCTTTGTCCTGTTTTAATTGATCAATTTTTTCTTTTTCGTACCCTAATTTTTCCAGTAAAACTTCCCGGGTATGCTCTCCCAGAAGAGGGGGATGACGGGTTATTTCACAGGGGGTTTCGGTCATTTTCATGGGGCTGGCCACCAGGGGCACCGTGCCTGCAGTGGGATGCGGTACCCGGGTCACCATCTTCCGTGCCTCGATCTGGGGGTCGTTGAAAAGCTTGTCCAGTGTGTTTATGGGGCCGCAGGGTATTTTCAATTCATCCAGTTTACGCAGCCAGGACGCCCCTGTTTTTTTTAACATGGATTCGGTTACCAGCGGAATCAGGACGTTGCGGTTGGCCACCCGCAGGGAATTGGTTTTAAATCGCGGATCATGTGCCAGTTCGGTTATGCCTGCCAGATGGCAGAATTTTTCCCATTGATGGTCATTGCCCACTGCCAGGGCAATATAGGTGCCGTCTTTTGTTTTAAAGGGTTCGTACGGAACGATATTGGGATGACCATTGCCGTAACGCACGGGGTTTTTCCCTGAAACCAGATAATTGCTGCCGACATTGGCCAGCCAGGCAACAATGGAATCGAGCAAAGAGATATCGATGTACTGCCCGTGACCGGTTTTTTCCCGATGCCGCAGAGCCGCCTGGATGGCATTACAGGCAAACAATCCGGCGGTTATATCCACAATGGCCACCCCGACCTTCATGGGTTGCCCGTCGGGCTCTCCGGTGAAACTCATGACACCGCCCATGCCCTGAATCATGAAATCGTAACCGGGCTTGTCCCTATAAGGTCCATTCTGGCCAAAACCGGTGATGGAACAGTAAATCAGGCCCGGATTGTTTTTTTTTAAATCTTCATACCCCAGCCCGATTTTATCAAGGGTTCCGACCTTGTAGTTTTCAACCACGATATCGCTTTGGCTTGCCAGCTTTCGGATAATTTCCTGGCCTTCAGGGCTTTTCAGATTGATCGTGACACTTCTTTTGTTACGGTTGATGCAAAGGTAGTAAGCGGCCTCACCGCCGGCTTCAGGCGGCCCCCAGTGCCGGGTGTCGTCGCCGGCACCGGGACGTTCGACCTTGATCACATCGGCACCCAGATCCCCGAGCATCATGGTACAATAGGGACCGGCCAGCACGCGGGACAGATCCAGAACGACAATATCGCCAAGCGGTTTATTTTTATCCGGCATTGCTTTTTCCTTTTTTTAAAAACGGTTTTTACGGAATACCCCCCATAATCTGGGAAATCCTCTTGGCTGCCAGAATCAGCTCCTGAAGACAAAATTTGCGGTGTTTTATCTCTTTGTACCTTATTTCAGGAAGGGCAATACTAAGGGATGCCGCCAGTGTTTCCCTGTGGCTGAATACCGGGACGCTGAGAGACCCGATGCCCGGGTTGCGCTCCCCTAAACTGACGGCATAACCCTGCTTTTGAATCACAGCCAGTTCGGTCCGTAATTTATCGATGTTGACGGTGGTTTCATTGGTGAGTGGTTCCAGGGTCATCGTCTGCAGTTGTTTTGCAATAAATTCACTTCGCGAAAAGGCGATAAGGCATTTGGAAGAGGCCCCGGCATAAAAGGGCGAGCGACTTCCAATGGGCATGACGGCTTTGAGGTCTTTCGGGGATTCAAGCATGTCAATACAGATTCGTTTATCGCCTTCGACAACGTTTAAATGTACGGTCTCCCGGGTAAGGGCCAGCAGATGTTTCATGAAGGGCCGAGCCGCCCGGCTGAGGGGCTGGTTGCTTTGCAGGGCATTTAAAAATCGATAATAAATGCTGCCCAGACGGTATTGACGGGTCTTTTCATCCTGGGCGATAAAATCATAAGCCTTGAGTGTCTGGAGGATGCGCTGGATCGTGGCCGGACTAAAGCCCAATCGGGCGCTGAGTTCTCTGACGCCCCAGGATGTCTGTTTTGCATCAAACGCCAGCAGAATTTTAAGGGCTTTTTCGATTGAATTAAGATTTTGCTGCTTATGTTTCATATTATAAAACGCTGTTTTAATAAATTCAAAAACTATATGCCAGATAACGCCGGGGGCTGTCAAGAAAATTTTGGAAAATTTTAATCTGCAAACGGCAGTCCAACAATTAAAAAAGGCTGCCGAAAGCATGGTTTCGACAGCCTTTAAAAGATGATGATAGAGGCTATTTTCGGCTCTATTTTATCGGGGTCAGGATGTTAATTTGGAAAACGGTGAACTGTAGCCTTCCGGTGCAAAGTCGGGGTCACTGCACAGGAGCATACCGATACCGCCCTGGATGTTTTCCGTATCTGCGTTTATGCCCTCGGCGCGCAGGGCCAGTTGCGCTTCATAGGATCGTGGACCGGAGCCGCAGACCAGGAAAAGGGGCTCGTCTTTCGGGATTTCATCAAGCCTGGACCGCAGTTCACCCTGGTCGATGTTGATCCAGCGGCTGCCGTATTTTTCGATAAATGCACTGGCCTGGACCGGACTTCTGACATCCAGCACCCGTGCATGGCCCTGATTGAAGCGTTTCAGAAAATCGATGACATCAACGGGGATTTGATATCCGTCGATGATGTTTTCAAGGGAATTGCCTGCGTTGTTGATAATGTCCATGGACGAAGCAAATGGGGGCGCGTAGCCGACCTCCAGAGCGGTTATGTCGCTGAGCGTTATTTCGTTTTGCAGCAGCACGGCAACGCTGTCCACCCTTGATTTGACGGCAT
>CAZFXX010000383.1:0-2984 GCA_964522985.1 uncultured Desulfobacteraceae bacterium | reverse complement strand
CAACAGCCCCGACTAAAATAAGACAGGAGCTCCATACCAGCGGCTCCTGTCTTTTCGTAATTTTCAACCTGAGCATCAGGTTACCTGTTTTTTGTAGTGATTAAGACGGACGATTAACAGCGACTACTCGGTGGTCCCGATGACGCCCCGGACAAACCAGGTCATCCCGAGCAGTTCCTTGTCAGCGGCAACAACACCGTCATTGATGCGGATTTTGCCCGCCTGATCCTTGACAGGACCGGTAAAGACGACGACCTTGCCATCGGCGATATCTTTTTTCATGGCCATCACCTGTTTTTGAATATCCTGGGGGACACTGTCGCTCATGGGGCTCAGATCCACAATACCATGTTCCAGTCCATACCAGTAGGCCTTGCTTTCCCAGGTGCCCCGGCGGACCTTGTCCACCATCTCTTTGTAGAAACCACCCCATTTCCAAATGGGAGCGCACAGATGGGATTTCGGCGCAAACGCGGACATATCGGAATTGTATCCCACCGAATAGACGCCTTTTTCCTGGGCCGCTTCCTGGGCGGCGGGGGAATCCTGATGCTGGGCAATCACATCGGCCCCCACATCCAGCAGGCTCTTGGCGGCTTCCTTTTCAGTGGCAGGGTCATACCAGGTCTTGGTCCAGACGACCCGCACCTTGACATCCGGGTTGACCATCTGTGCACCCAGGGTAAAGGCATTGATACCGCGGATCACCTCGGGAATGGGGAATGCCGCCACATACCCTAAGATATTGCTTTTGGTCATTACACCGGCAACCATTCCCGAAAGATACCGGGCCTGGTACATACGCCCGAAATAGTTGCCCATGTTTTCGGCGGTTTTAAAACCGGAACAATGCATGAACACGACATTGGGAAATTTCTTGGCCACTTTGAGCATGGGGTCCATATAACCGAAACTGGTGGCGAAGATAATATCATAATCCTTTCTGGCCATGTTCAGCATAACCCGCTCGGCATCGGGTCCCTCGGGCACAGATTCCACAAATGACGTGGTGACACCATCCAACCCATCAATGGCCAGTCTGCCCAAATCATGGGCATAGGAATAACCGGCATCGCCAACAGGTGAGACATAGACAAATCCCACCTGCAGTGCTTTTTTTTCAGAAATTTTCGAGAGATCGGCAATTTTTTGTTTTAATTGGCTGTTTTCTTTAGTTAGTTCCGCGTTTTTTTGGGTAAGCTCCTCTACTTTTTGGGTAAGCTCTTCAGACTTTTGGCCGCATGAAGATATGAATCCCATAAAAAAAATTAGTACAATAAAAATTATCCAAAAGCTAAATTTACGCATCGTTATCCTCCTGATTTTTTTGATACTATTTTTAGTATCGGATACCTAATTGATTTTAAATTATGATAGACTCGTAAAAAGTCGGATTTAGACGGTCTCGTAAAAAGTTCAAATTCAAGGCGTACAAATTCTGTAATCATGAGGCGTACTTATCGTACGTTGAATGATTACGAAATGCAGCGCAACGCAAGAGTTGGACTTTTTACGAGACCGTCAAATTTTTGAATATAGAAAAAGGGCGAGAGTGTGTCAAATAAAAACAACGATATTTTCAGGATAAGCGGAATCGACGGCACAACCGGCGCAGGGTGTCTAAACAGGCCGTTTTGTTTTGCCGTTTAAATATTGTTCCCACTCCATGGGCAGCAATTGTTTTTTATTGTTGTTGCATTCCTTACAGGCCGGGACCAAGTTGCCTTTGGTGCTTTTACCCCCCCTGGCAACGGGTACGATATGATCCATGGTCAGCTCTGCCGGCGGCGTCGGGCCACCGCAATAATAGCAGACCCCTTTGGCCAGGCGCCGCTTCCACCACTGGCTCTGTCGAAGTTCCCGGGCCTTGCGCCGTTCCCGTTTCAGATCGGTTTCATCCAGATCATATGCAAAAGGTTTCAATATCCAAACTTTCGCAGGGCCCGGGTATCTTTGCTCCAGTTTTTCTGTACACGAACAAAGAGTTTCAAAAACACACGGGTCGCCAGCATACGTTCGATCTCTTTTCTGGAGGCTTCGCCGATCTGTTTGAGTTTGGCACCCTGTTTGCCGATAATGATGCCCTTCTGGGAATCCCGTTCGATATGAATTGTGGCATAAATCTTGACCAGGGCACCCTTTTTTGTCTCTTTAAACGAATCGATGGTAACAGCAGTGGAATAGGGAATTTCCTGACCGGTCAGGCGAAAGACCTTTTCGCGGATCATTTCAGCTGCGATAAATTTTTCGGGGACATCGGTGAGAGTATCTTCCGGAAAAAAGGGCGGTCCCTGTGGCAGAAGGCCCTCCATGGCGACGATCAGATCCTCGACCTGTTGACCATGACGGGCGGAAATCGGCACAACGGCTTTAAAATCATAGGCACAGGTCCAGTTGTCGATCAGTTTCAACAACCGCGATTTTTCCACCAGATCGATCTTGTTCAGGGCCAGGAGCACCGGCCGTTTCTGCTCCTTCAGTTTTTCGATCATAAACGCCTCGGATTCAGTATCCGCCTGGGAGGCATCCACGATGATCAAAACCAGATCCACGTCACCGATAGCTGTCAAGGCCACGTCCACGATGCGCACATTCAAGGGACTGCTGGCCTTGTGCACACCGGGGGTATCAATAAAAACAAGCTGAGACCCGGGACGGTGAACGACCCCGAGAATCCGGTTTCGAGTGGTCTGGGGCTTTTTGGAGGTTATGGAAATCTTTTCCCCCAGCACCCGGTTTAAAAGGGTTGATTTCCCGGCATTGGGGGCTCCCACCAGAGCGATGAATCCGGATCGAAATGCTTGCACATCATTATTATTTTTCATAGCAAGTTATTTAAAATAGATAGACAAAACCGCCACCCTTTACTCCTTATATGTTGATATCTATAGATTGTCACATATTACATTGCACAAGGCCAGAGGGAAAATGTAATACGCCGACGACCGATAACGCAGTGAAATTTAATATGGGGCAGTCTATAT
>CAZFXX010000382.1:0-2992 GCA_964522985.1 uncultured Desulfobacteraceae bacterium | reverse complement strand
CAAATTCGCTGTTACTGCCCATGAGGACTTCAAGACTCATGGCACAGGCAATATCGGCCAGTTTTGAAAGCCGAACCGCATCACGAACCACCATCGAAGCGATCGCGGTCATGACCTGGGTGCCGTTGATCAAGGCCAGACCTTCACCGGCCTCAAGAACCAGCGGCTTCAGCCCGATTTTCTCCAGGGCCTGGGCCCCGGGGATTTTTTGCCCTTTGTAAAACGCTTCGCCCATGCCGATAAGAACAAGCCCCATATGGGCAGTGGGTGCCAGGTCGCCGCTGGCGCCCACCGAACCTTTTTCCGGAATCAACGGGGTAACACCCTCATTTAAAAATGCCAGCAAATGACGGAGGGTTTTGATGCGGCACCCGGAATGGCCCATGGCAAGATCGTGCACGCGAATTGCCATAACGGCCCGCGCAATTTCTTTTGGGAATGGATTACCGATTCCGGCGGCATGGCTCATGATAATTTTTTTCTGCAATGCACGAGTGTCGGATTCTGAAATGGAAACATTGCATAAAGCGCCGAACCCGGTGGTAATGCCGTAGATGTTTTTTCCTTGTTTTACCCATTTGGAAATCAGCTTCCGGGTCCGCTCGACCCGTTTTTCACCCGCATTCGTTATTCCAACCGGAGCACCATGGCGGGCAACCGCCACAATATCATCAATCGTCAGCTTGTCTTTATCCAACAATACTCGTTTCATTTTTTTGCTCCCCATTAAGGAAAAATTTTTAAACTGCAGGCCCGGCTTTAACCAAAAGCCGACCAGACCTTCTCTTCAAGAACCGTCACCACGGCGTTGATTCTTTCCAGAATTAATTTTACTTCCTGATTGCATTTGACAACAAATACCTGATCGTGGATTCCGCCAAGATTTATGCGGACATTATAAGCAGCCGCATAAGCGGCCGCCCGGGTTAGCAGAACGGCAGTCCCCGCATCGGTAATACAGTTGGGGTTACCCTTTTCAACGACTTCGGGAATAAAATCAACCAGACTCGAAACGGTTCTGAGGGTATCTAAGGGAACATCTGCCGCATGGCGCTGGGCCTGATCAATCGCCGCTTTTCTGTCGGCCTTCTGATTATCGGTTTTCCTGGGCATCCGCATCGCTTCCATCACCTGGATATACGCCCGGGTATCTTCATCGACCAGTTGAATCAAACGCCTGGCCAGGTCATCAGCCTTTTTCACAACAGGTGCCATCGCTTCCCATGAATCCTTATGTTTTTCCCTGCCAATGGTCAAACGCGCCACCATGGCACAGAGAGCGGCACTCAAACTCCCGCACAGGGCGGCGACACTTCCGCCGCCCGGGGCCGGAGAAACGGCTCCCAGCTCCTTCACAAAAGCGTTTACGGTCATTTCCGCGAGTTTCATTTTTTAGTCGTTTTCCTTATTTATCTTATTTTTAATAACGGGCAATACGCTGATCGCGCACAGCAGGCCGCCTCTGCCCGCCATTTTGTCCATAAAGGTATCCGTCCATTTTTAAAATTTTCAATGAACCGCATGGGACCTGAACGATTGAACCTGTGCCGGGTAGACGCCTTTCAGAAGACCACCGTTGTATATACAACTCTGTTAAAGCGTAAAATCATCTTCCAATCCTGTCAAGAAAAAAATTTTTCTCGACATTCTTCAACAATTTATAATACAAGAGGCTGAAAGATAAATCTTTAATATTTCATTGTAATCAATTGAGATATGGCGTTACGATCAATTATGAGAAAATTAAACTATAACAGATGCACTTGCGTTACAAGATTATCAGGGCCCGTGTGGTCTGGAATACAACGTTATTAAGACGGGAAGCTGGGAAATGGTAAAAAAATACCCGAAATATGAAAAAATCATGGATTACATCATCCAGGGGATCAAATCGAAAAATTTTACCCATGCCGTCCCGTCGGAAAACCAACTGGCAAAAACATTCAGCGTAAGCCGCATGACAGCCCGCAAGGCACTGACCAAAATAGAAGAAAAGGGATTTGTGAAGCGTATTCCAGGCAAGGGTACGTTTGTTAAAAAGAAAAATCATTATACGTCGGGCTTTTTCAGGATCCGTCCTTTTCGAAAATGGGCTGAAGATCTCAACGTTGAGATTACATCTGAAATACTGGAGTCACAGGTCGTCGACCCTCCTGAAAACGTTGATAAAATGTTACAGCACAAAGGACAGGTGGTGCTCATTCGCCAGCTCTGGTGCTTTGATAAAAAACCGGTTCGTTACGCTATCCGTTATTTACGCGCCGATCTGTGCGCCGGCATACTCTGGGAAAATCTTCAGGACGGATCGATCCATGACATCTTGATAAACAAGTATCATCTTCCACTCAACAAGGCCAGTCAGAACATGACCGCCATTGTCCTGGAAAAGGAAATTGCCAGACTCTTCAAAGTAGATCCCGGGTACCCGGTTTTCCGTATTCAGCGTGTCCTGTACTCATTTGAAAAACCGGTTACCTATGTTGAATATTTCATGAGAGGAGAGATGGCTTTCATGGATACATTTACCCCCTTGCTTGATAATTCCGATTTTTTGAGAAATGATGAATAACCGGGTCATACCGGCGTATCCGAGCACCCCCTGTAATTCAGCTTCCCTCAATTGCTAAAAAAAACTTGACAAGGGTTAAACTTCCGTTTACAAGGTTAAACAACTTGTATATACAATTGAATTAAACAGTCTTGCTCCGGCCCAGCCGGCCACAGGTTGGTCCCGATTGGAAAATAGGGCGTATGGCTGTTCAGTTTTTTATGCGAATTGATACCGTATAAAATTAAAAAAATCCTAATCAAGCTGTTGCTGAAAGCCGTAATTTTATTATTATCCACTTTACCACTGAAAACAAACAAGGAGGTATACCATGTCATTGGACAATCTATGCCGGTTTGTATCATCCGGCAAAAAAGATGAAAGCGTAACGTTAACTGAAAAACTTATAGGTGATGGCACTGATCCTTTGAAGATCATATCCTC
>CAZFXX010000381.1:0-3005 GCA_964522985.1 uncultured Desulfobacteraceae bacterium | reverse complement strand
TTCCCAATTTTTCAACCGGGCTTTATCAATTTTTTGTTTTTTACTAAAAAAATAAATTACTATTAATTATAAATAATATATCATAAAAAACGACAGGGCAGGTGTCAATGCCATGCAGGGGTTGTGACAAAACTTTGACAAAAAAAGAAGGCACACGGCAGCTTAAAGCAGTGTACCGTTTCAGATGGATCGCTGGAGCAGAATTGCGGGTGCGGTGCAAAAATCAAAAACAGCCTTTTATCTGCACTAAAATGCCGTTTTACCGGAGTCGACTGTCTTCTCCTGCATTTTTTCGCGGCCGGATCTCTCCTGGGCCAACAGCTTGTCCAAGTTGCGGGTGAAAAAGATGGCGATATGGTATTCAGACGCCCCGTATCGGTCCGTGCCGACAGATACGATCAGGTGGTCCCCGGCCTTTGTCCAGGATAGAAATTTAACCCCGGCCCGGGACCACTGGATGACCTCCGGAGAACCGTATTTTTGATGGAAGGTGTCCATAAAACCGGTTTCACCTTTTACCGGATTGATTCTAAAATAAAGCGGTGTTCCGGACCGGCCGGAGAAGACAAGTTCAATATAATTAAACGGCGTTCCCCGGCGGGCGGCATACCGATACATATACCTCCCGATATCGTGTTCGATCCGTTCACCCACCGGGGAATTCAGTTGCCGGTTGAGATCATACAGGGCGTTGAAGTGATTTTCCAATGCACCGGTTGGTTGAATTGAAAGGTCGATCATCCCCCGCTTTTCAAAGGAATGAGAGCCTAACCGGTCGTCGAGTTGCTGAATAATTTCTTTGGATAGACGCGTGTTGACACCCAGGTTGAAAAAAGTAAAGCTTTCGATCGCCTTTTTCAGGGGAGGCGATTCCGGTGGGGCTGAATCGCCGCATCCCAGGGCCGCCAACAACACTGTTATTAGCACGGTTCTGACCAGAGCGATCCAAAGACACTGAAAGTTGTTCTTTACCGGATACATCGTTTCTCCTATTTTGCAAATTCACGAACTGCCGTGCCATAAAAAGACCGATTAATGATTTTACCAACTAATATTTAGTTATTATAAATCATATTCAAGGCTGCGTCAAATCGTATCCTACGAGTTTTTGGAATTTCATATTAATCCAATGCTGCCTGTGAGGCCACGACATCACAGGCAATGGCGCACTGGCCGCAGGGCATTAATGCGGCCGCTTCAGGAGATACCCTAAAGCAGCTCGGCATTTTAGGCCTCACGTCATCAGACTGGGGCCCGGTCTTTATAAGTGTCCCTGAGCTGGTATTTAAGGACCTTGCCCGAAACGTTACGGGGAAGGGCCTTAATGATCTCCATCAGTCGCGGTATCTTGTAATCTGCAATACGCGGCCTAAGGAATTTCTGCAACTGTTCCAGTGTCAGTGTCCTGCCCTCTTGCAGGGTCACAACGGCCATGACCGTTTCTCCCCAGTCAGGATGAGGAACACCTATAATAACGGCATCGGCAATATCGGGGTGCTCGAAAATGGCATCTTCCACTTCCTTGCTGTAAACATTTTCGCCACCGGTAATAATCATGTCTTTGCGGCGGCCAACCAGTGTGATGTATCCCTCCTCGTCCAGAATACCCAGATCACCGGAATAGACCCATCCATTTCGAATGGTTTCAGCGGTAGCCTCGGGACGTTTATAATATTCCCTCATCGTGGTTTCACCCTTGATGGCCAGTTCTCCCACAACGCCCGGTTCGGTGATGGTGTTGCCGTCAATATCCACAAGACGGGATTCCATGTTGACGATGTACTTGCCGCCGGCCCCGGCCTTGCGAATCTGATCTTCGGGCTGCAGTGCGACACCCCCGGGACCGGCTTCCGTATAGCCGCAAAGGCAGAAGAAACGATCCGTCTTGAATTTTTCGATCATCTGTTTAACGGCTTCAGCCGCCATTGGGGCGGCCCCGTAACCATAATAACGCACCGAAGACAGATCATATTTATCAAAATCAGGAACGCTCATCAGAAAGGTATACATAATCGGCGCGCCAAAAAACTGAGTGATTTTTTTTTTCAATCAGGCCCAGCACCTTGTCCGGAATAAAATCTTTAATAACCACATGGGTGGCACCGACATAGGTCCCGGAATTCAGGTAAAGATTCAGCTCGGCGGAATGAAACAGAGGGGCGGCATGCAGAATCCTGTCGGAGGGTTTGATACCCATGAGCGCAGTCACCGTGGTGACGACAGTCATCTGATTGTGATGCACGAAAAGCGCGCCCTTGGGTTTGCCTGTGGTACCGGAAGTATAGATGATTTCGCTTTCATCAAATTCATCAACGACAATGCCCGGTTCAGCGATATCACCGGTGGCGATGATCTCTTCCAGGGGGCCAAAACCTTCAAACCGCCCGGGGCCGGCTGAATAAAATGATTTTATTTTTCCAAGACGGCCCTTCATTTTACGTACCGCCGGCTCGAAAACATCATCAAATACGGCGGCTACGGCGTCGCAGTCGTTAAAAATGAATTCAGCTTCAGGCGGGGCAAGGCGAAGATTGACTGGTACGGCGACGGCACCGGTTTTGACGATGCCGTAAAAACTGACGATAAAAAGATCACTGTTGAACATCCAGAGGACGACCTTGTCGCCCTTCCGGACACCCGCCTTGATCAGTGCATTGGCCACCATATTGACTATATCGTTTACCTCCTTCCAGGTGTAGCGCCTGTTTTCGTAAATAATGCCTTCTTTTTCCGGAACAGTCCGAGCATTGCGTGTGACAAGTCCTCCAAGATCTATAACGTACCTCCATCATAGGTTAGTCGAGCCCATTTTTAAATGGGGGACTTTGTTAAGGTTTTATCACCGGTTATAGCCTGTCGGATAAAATAACGGCAGATCTCGCTTCTGTCTCAGGTAAATGCGTAAGTACCTGCCATCATATTACGGGTATAAATTTTGTCCTTTTCAGCCCGAATTAAAAATTTCATCGCAGAGTCCCTTGCGAATAATAAGTCTCTAATTTAAT
>CAZFXX010000380.1:0-3006 GCA_964522985.1 uncultured Desulfobacteraceae bacterium | reverse complement strand
TTCAACACACCGGCTTGTGTTGCATTGATTCGCATACACAATAATTCACTGACACCGCAATTCATTGAACTTTCGCAATACTAAGAACCGTTTCCGGTTGTCGGTTCACAGTTCACAGTTTTTTTCAACTGGTAACCGATAACTGCAAACCGTGAACAGTTACGATTATCTCAATTATAGCCAGGATGCATCATATGAAAAACACCGTGCGTAAATTTATGGCGTTAAACAGGCCCACCATATCCGATATCATCGATTTTTTCCAAACCGGTATATGGCGCATAAAAATCGATGAACTGCCACGCATCAGAGCGCTTTTTATTCGTATGGCCCGGGTCCTTACCCTGTCCATGCGCGGTTTTCTACGGGACAATTGTAGCTTGAGAGCCTCGGCTCTAACGCTGTATACGCTCCTGTCCATTGTGCCGGTGGCGGCCATGGCCTTTGGAATTGCCAAGGGGTTCGGGTTTGAAAAACGGCTGCAGGAGCTGCTTTTGAAAGAATTGTCCGGCCAGCAGGATGTGGCCGTTCGGGTCATTGATTTTGCCCATTCCATGCTCGAGAATACCCGGGGCGGCATTATTGCCGGTATCGGCGTTATTTTTCTCTTATGGACCGTCATCAAGGTTTTGGGCAATATTGAAAGCGCCTTTAACCACATTTGGGAGATAAAGGCATCACGAGCCTTCATTCGAAAAATCAGCGACTATCTCTCCATTATACTGATCTGTCCTGTGCTCGTAATTATTTCCAGCAGCGCCACCGTCTTTGTCACCACTCAAATCACATTGATAACGGCAAAAATCGCCCTGCCGGGCATGCTCAGTGCTCTAATATTTTTTGTTCTGCGTCTGGTGCCCTACGGCCTGGTCTGGATACTGCTGACGTTTGTCTACCTGCTGATGCCCAATACCCGGGTCCGCTTTAAATCCGGGCTTATCGCCGGTATTGCAGCCGGCACCATCTACCAGATTCTGCAGCTGGGCTATATCTATTTTCAGGTGGGCGTGACCAAATTCAACGCCATTTACGGCAGCTTTGCGGCGTTGCCCCTTTTCCTGATATGGCTCCAGATGAGCTGGCTGATCGTTCTTTGGGGTGCGGAAATATCTTTTGCTTACCAGAATGCAGACCACTATGAATTCGAACCGGACTTTCTGGATATAAGCCCCAGACTAAAAAAGCTGCTCGCCCTTAAGATTGCGCACCTGATTATAAAACGGTTTGCCGATGGAAAGCCGCCCCTGGACGTCGGCCGAATTTCCAGAAGGCTTCAACTCCCCATTGAACAAGTGCGGCAATTGCTGAATGAACTTACGCAAAGCCATATTCTTTCCACAACCAGAGATGCGACGGTTTTTCAACCGGCTATGGACATACAGCGGCTCAGCATCAACACGATTATCCAGGCATTGGAAAATCGGGGAAACAATGCCCTGCCGAAATTTCAAGATGTTGAATTAAAAATAATTTCGCAGGCTCTTCATCAGTTCAGCACCCTGATCGATGCATCACCGGATAATCGATTATTAAAGGATATATAAGGAAACAGCTATGGAACAACTTGACCAGATTACCCGGATCATCGCCCTGAGTATGGGCGCCGCCTGGGCCAGCGGAATCAATCTTTATGCGACCATTCTGGTGCTCGGCCTGCTGGGCACCAGTGGCAACATGGCCCTGCCGCCCGATTTGCAGATACTCACCAACCCGCTCGTTCTTGGGGCAGCCGGCATCATGTACCTGGTGGAATTTTTTGCAGACAAGGTGCCGATGGTGGACACGAGCTGGGACACCCTGCATACCTTTATCCGGATTCCGGCCGGGGCACTGCTGGCAGCCGGTGCCGTGGGCGACATGAATCCCGCGGTGGTCCTTGCCGCCGGGATTATGGGCGGTGGGATTGCCGCGGGAACCCACGCCGCCAAATCCGGTACCCGGGTCCTTGTCAATACATCGCCGGAACCTTTTTCAAACTGGGTGGTATCCATTGGTGAAGACATTGCCGTCATCGCCGGATTATGGACAGCCCTGCAGCATCCGACACTGTTTATCCTGCTGCTGATCTGTTTTGTCCTGCTGCTGATCTGGCTGCTCCCCAAACTCTGGCGCGGCATCAAAACAGTTTTCCGGGGTATTTTAAGGTTCTTCGGCCGCAGAGAACCGGACGTTGTTCAGGAATCCGATATCAGCCTGAACACCGAAACGGCACAGCTGATTCAGGATTCGGCAAAACCTAAAAAAAAGTAATAAAAAATGATTTAATTTTTAATCATAATGATGTATGAGTTGAACATATTTGTTGTGGTGCCGACCATCATACATGGGCGGTGAAAAGGGAATACGGTAAAAATCCGTAACGTTGGACCGGCGCTGTAAGCAGGGACCGATGCTGCGAAAGGCCACTGCCGCAATGCGGGCGGGAAGGCGCGGCACAGGAATGATCTGTAAGTCAGAAGACCTGCCAGAACAAATCATCGGAAATTTGTCCATAATATTCCGTGTTGCAGACGTATCTGCAGCACGGTTTTTTTTTGCCAAAAATGACGGTCTCGTAAAAAGTCCAAGTTAGCGCTACGCTTCACTGCGTGTCTGCGTTGCGCTGCATTTCGCAATCATTCAACGTACGATATGTACGCCTCATGATTACAAAATTTACACGCCTTGAATTTGAACTTTTTACGAGACTGCCTAAATTCGACTTTTTACAATAGGATCAAAAATAAAAACCTGTAACATGCATCGTAAGGAGAAAAATTACCATGAAAACATTGGAAAAAGCCATCCGGAGCATTCCCGAACCTGACAAAAAAATGGTTGCGGCAGCTCAAAAACGCCTTCGTGAGCAGGCCCGGCCGGCAGGGTGTCTGGGACTTTTGGAGGATATCGGCGCCAGGCTTGCCGGAATCTTCGGCACCCTTGATGTACGGCTGCAAAACAAGGTCATCGTGACCTGTGCCGGGGACCATGGGATCTGTGCCGAAGGGGTCAGCCTCTTTCCATCGG
>CAZFXX010000379.1:0-3026 GCA_964522985.1 uncultured Desulfobacteraceae bacterium | reverse complement strand
GTGGTAATCGGCATTCCCATCAGCGGCCACAGAACCAGCACGGCAAATGCCACCACGATCATCAGAATAATACTGGCAGGAATCCCGTATAAAAAGAATTCCCCTGGTGTAAACATCTTTGAATCGTATGCAATGGCATTGGGGGCCGCTCCCACCAGAAGCAGAAAAGGCATCCCGGCGGCAACCAGTGAAGAAAAAAGAATCACTTCGGCCGCCACGCCCAGGTAAGGGGCGATGACAAGGGCTACCGGCAGCGAAATGGCAATGGCGGCAACATTCATGATAAAATTGGTCATCATCAGGACAAAAAAAGTAATCCCCATGATAAAGACAAACCCTGGCGCTTCCTGGAACATGACCAGCCAATTTACGGCCATCCATTTTGCGGCCCCGGTCTCCCACAGGCAATTACCAATGCTCATGGCACCGGCAAACAGAAGAATAATATTCCATGGCACGGATTCAAGGTCATCGATATCCATTATACGGGTAATGAAAAAAAGAATCGTCGAGATAAGAATAATGGCGGTTTTATCGATGGGTTTCAGGGCTGGGATGAAAGACCGGAGCGACATGACCAGGATACTGCCGAAAACAATCACCGCCGCAAGGATTTCCTTACGGGTAATCGGTCCCAGCTCTTTGTTAAGCTGACGTGCCTTTTCCCTTAAGCCTGGTATCACCTTTTTTTCCGGTTTAAAAAAAATCATAAAATATCCCCACAGCAAAAAGGTCATAAGCCAGCCGATGGGCGCCATATAATAAGTTAATTTAAAAAAACTGATATCCTGGTGCAGCCCCTGCCGGATTCCTTCCCCGAGAATATCATTGTAAAACCCCAGGGCCACCGCCCCCCGGGCCGCCCCCAGAAGGGTTACGATACTCCCTGCACCGGCCACATACGCCATACCCATAAACAGCCCCTTCCCGAACCGGGTCGGTTTGTCACCTTCTCCATAGAGGGCATAAATTGATAAAAGCAGCGGATAAATGGTTGCAGCCACTGCGGTATGGGCCATAATATGGGTCAGGGCCGCGGTCACCAAAAAACAGCCCAGGTAGATCATGCTGGTGCGTTCTCCCACAATGACCAGCATCTTGTAGGCCAGTCTTTTGGTGAGACCGGTTTTGGAAAAAACCAGGCCAATCATGATCGAGGCAAATATGAACATAACCGCCGGCACCATGAAATCAGTAAATGCATCCCTTGCCGGACGGATCAAAAACAGGGCCTGGAGTACACCGATCCCCAGGCTGGTCACGCCGATGGGCACCACTTCAAACACCCACCAGGTTCCGGCCAGCAAAAATACCGCTATGGCACCTTTGGCCTCCCGGCTCAAAACAAAATGCGCTCCGGCAGGGTCTATGGCATCGGCCCATGGCGGCGAATAATAAACAAGTGCAAATAAAATAATACCCAGTGCCATAAACAAATATGGCTTCCATTGGAATTTTTCATTCATCACATCCGACGTCATGTTCTGCTGCCTCCTTTAAATTCATTTTTTCATTATCATGCAATGCGTTGGTTCGCGTTCAAGGCACGCCGGCTGCGGGGTATTCCATGAATGACGGCCTGTACACACGGCGATGTGAATTCGGACAAACAAAATCAAAATCTATTGCTGAATGCAAGTCTTCAAAAAAAAGTCCAACTGGAGCAGTTTATTGCAAAGCATTGGGTCTAATACCCCGTTGCTTGCGACGTTAAAATTGGTTAAATCCTTTGTCGATACTCTGTCCGCTTGCGGCGGGGTAGTTCATTTATCCAGTATTTTTACCTGGCTGCACCTCAAAATCATCTTCCGGATCACCCGATAAATTTCCGTAAGTTTCAAAATACCAACAATCTTGTTTTGCCGCGTTACAAGCATACTCTGGTGGTGACCCATAACCAGTTGATGAATCGCCTGCCTGAGGCTGGCATTTTCATCTACATATTCACCCTCGGTCAACGTATACATAAATTTCTTAACCTTCAATAAAGCGGCGTTTTTACAGATATCTTCCAATGCGGTATCCCACAGGCCAAACTGATCAAACATTGTTTGCAGGAACTTGGGCGTAAAGCCGAAACGACGCATACCCACAGAACCCATCTGTTCATATTTGGGTTCCAGCGCCCGAAGAATATCGTGCTGACTGACCTTACCCATGATCTTGCCCTTTTCATCGTATATTAAAACACCCCGGTGCCGATAATTATCTTTGTCATATGCATCCTGAGCTTTTTTTAATGCCGCCACAGTTTCCAAAAGAGTTGCCTCAATTGAAACCGTGGCATATTCGGATAATGGAACCATATAATTTTTTACTTTTAATTCTTTTGCTTCCTGTGTGTTCATATCTCTATTCTCCCTTAATAAAACCAAAGCCGGATAAACCGGCACTGTTGCAAAGGCGTACGCCGCAAACAACAAATTACAGGCACCCAATTTCAAACAAATCCCAAAACAAGATATCCTTTCTTCGAGATCATAAGGTTTAAAATTAAAAATTTTAGTCAAAAATTACCGTTTAGACTGAGTTCAATCATTGAATCCATTGACCAAAACAAAAAAGAATTATCATATATTTTTTTAATTTTGTCAACCGGTGCCGCTCTGCATCCAGCAATTCTCATTATGGTTTTAATTCGAGTCCGGTGACTCGTAACCTATTGAAAACACGTTGCCAGAAACAGTCAGCCTACGGATTTGAGAACCATTTTGTTTCATAATGAGAATTGCTGCTCTGCATCATTTTCAACAACCCTAAACAAATGCCATAACCCTATTCATAAAAACAGACCGTCTGGAACCTCTCTTTCGAACAACCACCAGCCAGGTCACCGATACCAATTTATCCGGGTCAGGGTTGAATAATAATTGTCGGATACAATCCCTCCTTATCCCCTTTGGGATACGGCTGAATGGTATTAAATGAAATATTTTGATTCCGCTGTGCGTGCCCCTCCTTGCTATTACCGTCAAAAAATGCACCGCTCTCTTCCAGGATGTGGTGAATCCGCTGCCTGAAAGCCC
>CAZFXX010000378.1:1640-3044 GCA_964522985.1 uncultured Desulfobacteraceae bacterium | reverse complement strand
TCTCATGTTTGAGGAGAAAATTCTTGGTTAGATCGGAGTCCATCCAGGATGACTCTTGTATAGCAAACTTCCCGCTCTCCGACTGATAGAGAAGGAGAGAGACTTTACGTACATCAAAGGCGTCCCTGACTGTCTCGACCAGAACGCCGAGAAGACGTTTCAGGTCGAAGATATTGAGTAATGCTTGGGAGTACTGTTGCAGGATGCGAATGTAATACTGGGAGATTTTTGTCTCAATGGGAGCGGACTGTTCTGCCGGTTCAGAGTGAATTACCTCAGTTGAAGTTGCCACCGAGGGAGGAGAATCGCCCTGGAATTGGTTATTTTGCTCAGCCAATCCCTTCCGGACCCAATGGATAAGCTCATAATCTTCAAATGGAATCTTTAATATTTTAAAGACATCGAGCTCAGCCGCGCCTTTCGCCAGCGGAGAATGAGTAGACTGGACCAGCATGATCACCGGGAGAGAGTTTTTGGCTTCCCGCATCCGGTGGAGGATGGAGATGCTCTCGCCCATGTCGAGCTTTGAGTCCAGAATTATTAAATCAAGTACTCCCTGGGCCAACCGCTCAATAATTTCTCCTTCTCGCGAAGAACTGATCACCTGGCAGGTCTTCCCCAGAAGCTGCTTGATATTTTTTCTGCGAAAGATGTCTCCTGATGCTATTAAAACGGTAGCCATTGAGTGATACCTCAAACTCAGTTAAAAATAATAAAGTTGATAGATTTGTAATTGGATAATAGAATAGTAAATATAGCCATTCGGCTATTGTTTGTCAAGGCGGCAAATGAACATGACGAATGATGTTATTGGAGATGCTTATACAGATGTGTCGCGTGATCTTCTGTTAATTGTGAAAGGTGAAGTTCTATGAATACTCGGCTAAGAGATGTTGGTGATTATAGTTATAAAAACCGAAAAATAACGCAGACTCGAATAATTAAATATATATTTAGGCATATTTTGTGCCCATTCTATTCATCAGAATCAGATTATTATATGGAGAAATATATTAGAGATTGTGAGATAGAAGAACATGTAAATATGGAATTGGATTGGAGAGTGGCAGATAAAAATGACATCCCAAGTTTTAAGGAATTTTTACCTTGTTTTAAAATTAATCTATTCAAAAAAAGATTTTTTAACGAGGAGCATTGTTTAATAGCTATTTGCAATCGGAAGATCGTCCATTATTGCTGGTTTGCCTATGAAATGGATTACTATGTGAAAGAGATGAACTATTTGGTAAATGTTCTTCCGGATAAGGTGTATATATATGATGCTTATACCCGTCAAGATTTTCGTGATAGGGGGATTCATCAGGAAGGTTATCGATGGATCAACCGACAGATGGCTGTTAGAGGAAAGAAGTATTCAATAACTATGATGGATCTCAAAAATCT
>CAZFXX010000378.1:0-1540 GCA_964522985.1 uncultured Desulfobacteraceae bacterium | reverse complement strand
ATCTCCTGGCTGGAAGTGTTTGGGGAAGATGGGGAGATGCTTATCCTGAAAGGGGAAGGGGAAGGATGGAAGGGGATATTTCCACTCTTCCGACGAGTAAGGTCGCTCCCGCTGGGGAAACTGCGGACTATTTCTTTCATCGGGGAACCCCTCTCCGACCGGTGTGACTTTATTATCACCGGGTATAGAGCCAAAGCTATTGAGGCGTTTCTTGCCTACTGCCGGCAACATCGTAATGATTGCGACCTCCTCCGACTAGGGCAGATCCCCGCCGACTCCCCGACTGCCCGTCTACTTAAGAAAAAATTGGCCAGCGGGAAACTGAAGTTTAACTGCCGGGTTTGTGACCGGTCCCCCTATATCCCGCTGCCAGGTTCCTGGAATGAATACTTCCAGACTTGCTCCCGGTCTTTTAAAAAGAAGATCAGGAAGTACTTCCGGGCTATCCGGGAGAAGGGGGAGATCCGGATAGCTGAATTACCTCCATCACCGGAGACCCGGGATATACTCCTGGGTATATCCGGCCGGAGCCTCAAATTCCAGAGAGGGGTTGCTTTCTTTTCTCTGCCCGGGATGAATGAGTTTATGAAGATCCTGCTCCCCCGGATGTGGGAAGCCGGATTGCTCAAACTCACCGCCCTCTATCTTGATGACCGTCCGATTGCGTACGATATCGGATTCAAATATCACGATAAGATCTGCTCATACGAAAGCGCTTTCGACCAGGAATATGCTCAGGCCGGTGTGGGGCACCTCTTGCTGAGGTTGTTGATTGAGGATGCCATCAAGGATAACTGCCGGGAGTTTGACCTCCTCCGGGGCGAGGAGGCCTATAAGTTCTCCTGGGCCGACCAGCTCCGTGAACACCTGGAATTCACTATCTATCACCCCGGGTTACTCCCCGACCTGATTCACTGGGGATATCACCTCAAGCGGCTGGCCCGGTTTCTGGTCAGGAAAGAGTATCGCTTTTTTGGGGAAAAGGGGTTTATCCAGGGACTCAGAAAATGGCTTTCCCTGGGACTGGACCATTCCCGTCAGGAACTGTCGGTGACAGCCACGACCCGGAAAGGTGGTCTTCATCTTAAGGTTCTGACGGATCTGGAGGAAGTGCGGTCTCTGGAGAGCGATTGGAATCTCCTTCTCGATCGAAGCGGGATCGGGTCGATCTTCATGACCTATGAATGGATCATCTCCTGGCTGGAAGTTTATGGTGATGGGGGGGAGATTATGGTTCTGGCTGCTTACCGGAATACGGAGTTAATCGGAATCTGCCCCTTAATCTTACGGAAAGGAAGGTTTATGCGCTGGTCCGTTCGGCTGATCGAATTCGCCGGCGACCCGCAGAGTGACAGCACCGATCTGATTCTGACGGGGAGGAAGGAAGAGATAACCGAATTATTCTGGGATTACCTCTGGGAGATCCGTTCCCGTTGGACCTTGGTCCGATTGGGGGAGATTTCGGGAGCTTCGCTTAATCTGACCATATTGGGCGATATTTTCAAGAACAGAAAAGCTTTTCATCATTTTCGGACATGCT
>CAZFXX010000377.1:0-3046 GCA_964522985.1 uncultured Desulfobacteraceae bacterium | reverse complement strand
AGCTCCCTGGCACATGGTATTGACCCCATGGCAGAAAGAAAGGCACAGAAGCAGGCAAAAACCGAAGAAACGGAGACCTTTGAGATTATTGCCCGTGAATGGCACGAAAAATTCAGTCAAACATGGACAACCGGGCATGCAACCACGATCATGAGCCGCCTTGAGCGTGACCTTTTCCCGTGGATCGGCAAGCGTCCCATGATGGACATAAAAGCGCCGGAACTTTTGGCTGTCCTTCGCCGGGTAGAGAACCGGGGGGCGTTGGAATCAGCACATCGAATCCGAACCATAGCCGGGCAGGTGTTCAGGTATAGTGTTGCAACCGGACGGGCCGAGCGCGACCCTTCAGGTGATTTGAAAGGAGCATTGCCACAACCGCACAAGACACACCTTGCGGCAATCACGGACCCGAAAGAGGTGGCCCACCTTCTCCGGGCTATAGACAAATACAAGGGCCACTTTGTGACAAAGTGTGCCTTGAAACTTGCGCCGATGCTTTTCGTTCGTCCTGGGGAATTGAGACACGCGGAATGGGCGGAGATTGATCTTGATGAAGCCGTCTGGAACATTCCGGCCACAAAAATGAAGATGAAAGAATCGCACCTTGTGCCTCTTTGCCGTCAGGCTGTAGAGATTTTGACAGAATTGGAACAGTTGACGGGTGAAGGCCGGTTTGTTTTCCCTTCTCTGCGGTCAACTTCGCGTCCCATGAGTGACAATGCGGTTCTTGCCGCGCTCCGGCGCATGGGTTACGAAAAAGATATTATGTCCGGTCATGGGTTCCGGGCAATGGCAAGAACAATTCTGGATGAAGTTCTACAGGTGCGCGTTGATTTTATTGAACATCAGCTTGCGCACGCTGTAAAAGATCCAAACGGAAGGGCCTACAATCGAACGAAACACCTTGCCGAACGTCGGAAAATGATGCAGCTCTGGGGTGATTACCTTGACGGCCTGAAAAGAGGGGCACAGGTTGTCCCTTTGGTAAAACGGGCATAAAATTTTTTATAAGAAAAGCAAAGAAAGTTCTTTACAAATGAATTTTTCTGGGTATAATAGCCATTAAGGTGTTTTATGGTTTACTGAGGGCGAAGCTATGCTTAGACGAAAACAGGTGGAAAAGATAACAGGAATTCCCGCTCGCCGTATTCAGTTTTACACGGATAGTGGCTTACTCAAACTCGCGGAGCAAACCCCCGGAAAGGGAAACGAACGGAAATACCGCCGTGAGGACATTTTGACATTGCTGGTTATTTCAGAGTTGTCGAAATATGGAATGTCCTTGGCGAAAATCAGGGAAATTTTAGACGATAGGAATGTTCGTTCTATGATCTTGTCCACGTCCGAACCGGGTGTTCTCTGGCTTATTGATGGCGAAGTCTTCCTAGGGACAAGTAAAAATACACCTGATTCAGGCTTTGAAGTGCCTGCGCCATGGAAAGTGAATACAAGCGTCTTTTATATCAATATAAGCAAGTTGGCAGGGCGTATTCCGAAAGGCTAAATTTTTTGATTATGATAAAACAGTAAGCTGTTTTATGCTTCACAAATAAGGGAGGGCTGCAATGACTGAAAATTTGAAACTGTTGATGGCAATCCGGGAAAAGGGTTTGACGCAAAAGCAATTTGCCAAACTTGTTGGAGATCCCGAAACGTCTATTTCAAGAGTAGTCAGGGGATATTTTAACCTCGATGACCAACGAAAACGGAGATATGCCGAAGCGCTCGGCAAAAGGGTTGCAGATATTTTTCAAAATTAACGGTGCTCAAAAGTATAATATCAATGAAAGGCACAAATCAAAAAGAGAGAAGGAAATTTGCAATGAAACGAACAAACCCACCAGTGAAACCCTTTTTTATGAGATTGCCGCAAGTATTAAGCGTCTTCCCCGTGTCTCGCAGTACGTTTTTAAACGGTGTCCAAACCGGCAAGTACCCGAAATCATATAGATTATCAGAGCGAACGACTGCATGGAAGCGTTCCGACATTGAAAAGCTTTGTGAAAAGCTTACGAGTCAAACAAATTAAACCCTTGCTTGGGGTGCCCTGTTTCAGGGCAAAGAGACAGGCTCCCTAACCTGTCTTACCCCAGGCATGGCCTTTAGGGAGGCCGTATGTACCAATTTGAGGAAAACATTGATCATGGCAGCTTGTTTATCTTTGATAAGCGTTGGATTGACAACATGAACTGGGCAGCAATTCCGAAAGCGTCAAAAGCTATTTTGCCCGTACTCTTGTCCCACACAAACAAGAAAGGTGTTGCATTTCCTTCAGAAAGGCGAATAGCAATTCTCACCGGGCGCAATGACAAGACAGTCAGGGAAGGCATAAGAGGTCTTGAGGGGTTCCCAGGGTTTAGTATGGGGAACAGAATAACGTCTGGAGGCAAACGAGGGAAAGTATTTCACTTGCCGATAATGAAAATTGAGACTGGAACAACATTTCCCTTTTATCGGTGTGTCTTTTATTCCGGTAGCTGGTGTCAACTCATTCCAACTGCACAATCTTTATATCCGGTAATGAGACACTACGGGCAATTTGATTTTGATGACTATCTTGAGGAAACAGACACCGAGGCTGAAGTTCACGAATTTGAGGAAGTCTACAAATCGCGTCAATTCGACTTTTGTGATGCTGACTTGAATGTCTTAGCAGATCATGCAGGGATAATACGAAAATCCATTCGACCAGCTCTTAATAATCTGGAAGAGGCGATGTTGATTAAGACAATCTCACGGTCAAGATGGAGGGTTCACCTCAGACCAGATGGACGTTACAAACGATCATTTCTGAACAAACAAGTGATGGGCCGATACAAGCATGAGAAACCAGATGGGTAAAAATTACCGGTAATGGTAGGGAAAAATCACCGGTAGATGGGTAAAAATCACCGGTAGATGGGTAAAAAGTACCTATAAAGTATGTTTTATCATGTCCTAAAATGGATTAATATGGGTCCAAATTTAAAAAGCTAAATTTGGACCACTCATTACTACATATTAAAAGATAAAACTTTTTCCTTGGAAAAGAATAGATGATCCTTCC
>CAZFXX010000376.1:0-3049 GCA_964522985.1 uncultured Desulfobacteraceae bacterium | reverse complement strand
CCGAAAAGACAAACACCCGCTACGCGAGCTGGATTGCAAAGTACCCGGTTGCAAAGAGGCCATGATTGGTGCGCCCTCGATCCTTGACCATCTATGTCCGGAATGCCTGGACCATTTCGAGACCGTCAAATCCGGTCTTAAGTCCCTGCAGGTGCCTTTTATCGTGGATCCGCGCCTGGTCAGGGGTCTTGATTACTACACCCGCACCACCTTTGAGATCCATACGGGTGCTCTGGGAGCACAGAGCGCAGTGGCGGGCGGCGGCCGGTACGACGGTCTGATCAAGGCCCTGGGCGGCCCCCGGATACCGGCCACCGGATTTGCCATCGGCTTTGACCGGCTAGCCGAGATAGCGGCCATGAACAACGATAATTTTGAAAGAAAACCGACACTCTTTATCGCGGCCCTGGGAGAAAAAAGCAGTACCATGGCTTTTGAATGGTCCTGCGCCCTGGGTCTTGCCGGGGTGGTCTGCGAAATGGATCTCACCGGCAAGAGTCTGAAAAGTCAGATGAAACGGGCCCACCGGCTGGGCGCAAAGTATGTGTTGATCCTTGGTGATCGAGAAATAGAGGAAAACACCGCTATTTTGCGAAACATGACTACAAAAGAACAGACGCCCATAGGGCTGGATAATATTGTGGAAAGTATTCAAGTAAAAATTTGAAAGGAATCAATCCATTGACTGACATACTCGGAGAAATGAGACGCACCCACCACTGTCGTGAACTGGACGCAAAAGATATTGGGAAACAAATCGTACTGATGGGCTGGCTGCAGCGCCGGCGGGACCACGGCGGCGTTATTTTCGTGGATCTGAGGGATCGGGAAGGCATCACCCAGGTGGTTTTCAACCCTGAAGTCGATGCAGCGGTTCATGCCAAGGCCCATGCCCTTCGCAGCGAATATGTTATCGGTGTCAAAGGCACTGTGGCGCATAGACCGGACGGGATGATCAATCCGGATCTGAAAACCGGTGAAATTGAAGTGATGGTCAGTGATCTGCGCATCCTGAACTGCTCCAAAACCCCGCCGTTTCTCATTGAGGACAATGTCGATGTATCGGAAAGCCTGCGGTTGAAATACCGCCAACTGGATCTTCGCCGCCCGCTGCTACAGAAAAACATTATCATGCGGCACAGGGCCGCTGCATCGGTGCGCCGGTTTTTGAACGAACAGGAATTTATCGATATTGAAACCCCCATGCTGACCAAAAGCACACCGGAAGGGGCCCGGGACTACCTGGTTCCCAGCCGTGTTAATCCAGGCCAGTTTTATGCCCTGCCCCAGTCGCCCCAGCTTTTCAAGCAACTCTTGATGATCGCCGGATTTGACCGCTATTACCAGATCGTCAAATGTTTCCGGGATGAAGATCTGCGGGCCGACCGCCAGCCGGAATTCACCCAGATCGATATGGAAATGTCCTTTGTGGGGGAAGAGGATATCATGCAGATTTCCGAAAAAATGATCGCGGCCGTGTTCGAGGATGTCCTGGGGAAAACCCTGACCCCGCCCTTTGAACGGCTCACCTATGACGAGGCTGTCGGCCGTTTTGGACTGGACAAACCGGACATGCGGTTCGGCCTTGAATTAAAGGATGTTTCAGACATTGTCAGGGATTCCGGATTCAAAGTCTTTTCCAGCGTCGTCAAAAAAGGGGGCATTGTCAAAGCCCTGAATGCCAAGGGATGCATCGATTTTTCCCGCAAACAGATCGATGACCTGACTGATTTCACCAGCATCTACCGGGCCAAGGGCATGGCATGGATCAAGGTCAGGGAAGATGCATGGCAGTCGCCCATTGCCAAATTTTTTACCGATAAAGAAAAACGACAACTCAAAGCGCAGATCAACATGGAACCCGGTGACCTGGTCTTTTTTGTAGCTGACCAGCCCAGGATCGTCAACGACGCTTTAGGCTATTTAAGGAACCATCTCGGAGAAAAACTTAAGCTCATCGATAAAGACGAATTCCAGTTTGTATGGGTCACTCATTTCCCCATGTTTGAATATGATGAAACGGAAAAACGATACCATGCCCTGCACCACCCGTTTACCGCTCCCCTGGAAAAGGATTACGACAGGCTCAAAGAAGACCCCTTGTCCGTCAGGTCCCGGGCCTACGACCTTGTGTTAAACGGCTTTGAAATCGGCGGCGGCAGCATCCGTATTCATCAGAAAAACCTTCAGGAACAAGTGTTCGACGCCCTGGGCATGACCCCGGACGATTATGCGGAAAAATTCGGTTTTCTGATTTCAGCTTTAGAGTACGGGGCCCCGCCCCACGGCGGCATCGCATTCGGATTCGATCGCCTGGTCATGCTGCTCTGCAAAGAACCCTCCATCCGGGACGTAATTGCCTTTCCCAAAACCCAGCGGGCCGCATGCCTGCTCACCGACGCACCCTCGGAAGCGATCAAGGCCCAGTTGGATGAGCTTTCATTAAAAGTGAAAAAATTTGACAAATAGCCTATTTTCGGCTTGACATTAAAACCATTGTCGTCTATTTTTATCGCTCCAGTTGAGGGGTAAAAAATTGACTGAATACCAATTGATCCCCAGTAGCTCAGTCGGCAGAGCAAGTGGCTGTTAACCACTGGGTCCGCGGTTCGAGTCCGTGCTGGGGAGCCAAACTATAAAAGGGTTTAGAGAATTTAATCTCTAAGCCCTTTTTTTATTTCCCCCCGTATATCCCCCCTACAAAACAAATATCAAAGCAAGTAAGGCATATTCCAAAAAACAAAAAAACCGGCCCTCGATTAGAGGTAGGATGTTTCTGAGTAGTCCCTCGGTGACAAATGTCACAACGGTTGTGACATCGGTATTTTCTTGGGTTGTGACAGTATTTAAAAACGCTGTCACAATTTCGCTCCACACAATAGGACTTATTTTATCCAATACCGAATACCTTGCCACCTTGTCTCGGCTCCACCCAATCTCATCAGCCACCTGCTGTTGAGTCTTACCATCCAGCATCGACCATATTTCCTCTGCATGGTCAACAAAGGTATCCGGCAGTGCGTTTGTCGCGGCCTTATTGCGGTCATGC
>CAZFXX010000375.1:0-3056 GCA_964522985.1 uncultured Desulfobacteraceae bacterium | reverse complement strand
CCCTTACCGCGTTGTTTACCGGTTTGAACGGTCCCTCCTCAATAACATCATCGGTTTACCAGCGCAAAAGGGCCTGACTGGGTTCATGCATCCATTCGGTTTCGACTTCAATAATGGTTTTGGACGTGCCGGGATAGATTCCCACCGACCAGAAAAAAGGGGCTTCCAATGGAATGTTGACGGGTGTTGCCCGTATAGCGGTGATCTTCATTTTAATCCTCCTTTCCATTGAGTGCAAAATTGTTGATTGTTGGATTCAGGCATCGCCAAAAAAAAAGGCCGACTGTGGAGCCGGCCTTTTTAAATGTTAACCAAAACTGATGCCCGGGGAAAGCCTGGCCAACCGCACGGGAATCATTATTTATATTGTTTGTTCCGCCCGCGGCCGTCAGGATCTCCTGACGCCGTTAAGACAATACCGCAGAAACCGGTTTTTGGGTTTTGCCAGGTAGGTGTTAAAAAATTGGGCAAACCCGCCGGGGTAATAAATCATGACCAGCATCAGCAAAAGACCGTAGATGATCAGGTTGAGCCCGGGCAGTTCAGACAGAGAAGAACGTATGAGCTCCATTGCGATAATGAACGGAAATGCGATAAAAGCGCCGCCCCATAGGCTTCCCCGACCGCCGATATAGGCCACGGCAAGGACCTCTACCGTTTTGGTGGTGTGCAGCAGTTCAGGAGTTAAAACTCCGTAGTAGTGGGCGTAGAATCCGCCCAGCAACCCAGCAATGGTACAGGAAAGCGTGAAGTTGATAATTCTGTAAAAAACAGGGTTGATCCCTGATGTTCTGGCTGCCTCCATGTTCTGCCCGATCGCCTTGAACGCCAGGCCCATGTCCGATCTTGTCACCCATTTGGTAATGATGTAGATGACAATCAGCAGGGCCAGAATCAGGTAGTAATATGGGAGATTGGATGACGTTTCAAACAACTGGGGACACCGCAGTCCCAGTGGCCCGCGTGTGAGCCACACCATTTTGGTGATCAACCCCATCATGGCCAGGCCTAAAAACCATGTCATACATGCGGCGAATATTCCTCTGAGGCGCAGGGTGAGAAGACCGGTCAGAAACCCGAGAATACCGGAGAAAACAGCACCTATGATCATACCGATCCACGGCGACAGTCCCAGGTTTACCGCAAGGATAGCGGAAGTGTAACCACCAAAGCCGAGAAAGGCGTAGTATCCGAAATTGACAATGTTGATAAAGCCGATTGTAAAATCAAATGCAATGGCATTGGCCCCTATGAGCGCCGCCGCCACCAGCCACCGGATCATGTATTGCTGGTTAAAGGGCGGGATATAGGGGAGAATAAACAGCAGGATGATTCCGGCAACCGCCAGCGGTGTGAGACAAAGCCCGTCCATGATCCTGTCCGCCAATCCTGTTTCCACATTAGAGTCGTTTGTTTTCATGTAACCATCCTTAGAGAGATTTATAAATCAAGAACACCTCTGACTTCAGAACCGAAAAGACCGCTCGGTTTGAAGACCAGGACAAGGGTAATCAAAAGCGATGGAATCACGAAATCCCATCCGGCACCGATATATTCGACCGTCAGCACTTTTAAAAGCGCAACGATAAACCCGCCCACAAGGGCAAAGGTCGTGTTCCCGAGCCCCACCAGGATAACCACAAACCAGGCCATATACAGCGGTTCCATCCCCACTGCGGGGTAAGAGGGGTAAAGAAAGAGAAGGCCGGCTCCGGCAATGGCGGCGAGGCCGCATCCAAGCGCCATGGTAAGAAGAAGGATGCCGTTTATGTTTATGCCTACCATCAGGGCACCTGTCTGATCCTGAGCCACTGCCCGGATTGCCTTCCCGGTATTGGTATATTTCATGAACAGCCAGAAAACACCCACAACTACCATGGCAAGGACAAAGGCCAGTATCCTGTCTCTGGATACAAATACACCCATAATTTCCAATGGTCTTCCCTCCCAGTACCGGATAATTCCCTTGAATTCCGTGCCGAAAAGAAGCTGGTGGGCGTTGATCAGAACAACCGAAAGACCCACGGTGAGGAGAAACGAATTCATTACCCAGTTTTCACTGCTCCGTTTGCGAAGCTGGGAAAAGATAAGCAGTTCACACAAAAACCCCGCCACGGCCCCTGCAATCGTTGCGCCGAAAATCGCAATAAAGGGGGCGATCGCCGCCAGGAGACTACTTGGGTTTGTGCTTAAATATTCGGCCAAAGGTGTGAAAATATAATAGGCCGTCAATGACCCGATCATAAAAAACTCACCATGAGCGAAATTGGGGATATTCATAACACCGAATATCAGGGCCAGCCCCATGGCGACCAGTGCGAGCATGCCGCCGGTCACGATTGTGTTGACGATGATGTACAGACCACTGTCTATAGCGGCTATGATCGCGATCAGGATTGATAGGGCAACCGTTTTTCCCCCGGCGGTTTTCATCCAGGTAAAAACGGCATTGTTTTTCGATTCTGCCATAACTAAAAGCCCTCCGTCTTTTTTCTTATACGCCCAGAAAAACTTTTCTCACATGGGGGTCATCCGCAAGATCAGCACTTTGACCCGCCATAAAGATTTTCCCGTTTTCCATCACGTAACCTCTCCGGGTAACCTGCAGCGTCTTGGTCACATTCTGCTCCACCAGGAGAATCGTAACACCGGCCTCTTTCAAAATGTCGAGATTTTCAAACACACTTTCAATCAACTGGGGTGCCAGCCCGAATGACGGTTCGTCAACCAGGAGGAGTTTCGGGTTTGTCATAAGCCCCCTCCCGATGGCCAGCATTTTACGTTCTCCGCCGCTCATGGTGCCGGCCAACTGATTACGGCGGTCTTTCAGCCGGGGAAAGAGGTTGAATACGAAATCAAGCCGGTCGGCCTTAAGGGCCTTTTCTTTTATCACATATGCGCCCATGTAAAGGTTCTCTTGTGCGGTCATATTCGTAAAAAGATTCATATCTTCCGAAATATAGGCGATCCCCAGCCGGGCGACCTGGTTTCCCGGAAGTCGGGCAATATTTTGCCCGTTAAAAATAATCTCGCCGCTCATGGGGGTGATAAGACCG
>CAZFXX010000374.1:0-3064 GCA_964522985.1 uncultured Desulfobacteraceae bacterium | reverse complement strand
TTTTTCTTAATTCATTTTTTTGGCGTGTCAACATAAGTCACAATTCAAGATGTGATACTGATTTCTTCAGATCCTTTATCTTTGATCAACAATAAAGATGTGACAAGCCTGATAGAATCCCAGATCATTGAATTGCTTAAGAAAAAATACGGCGGTTATGAAATACCAAAGAAATTTTTCTTTCTTGAAAATGATTTTACCCTTGAAAACAGAATGATTACCCAGACCATGAAACTTAAGCGACGGATCGCTATAAAAGCGTATCAGGAGATAATTGCCTCGGCATACAAATAAAATGGTTGAGTATTCTTTACTTGATTGACAAAAGCGCTTTGCAGACGTTAAATTTGGTGTAATATTTTTTAAAGCATAACCACCCGGATACGATTTTTCTGTTGATAATATGATTAAATATATTGAAATATTTATAGATTCTGGCGTTTTTGTATGCATTTCATGGCGTCAAGGTAGCGCAACATATCCGGTTGAGACCGTCAATCAAAGATCCTTCAAAAGGGTAGGTGAGAATATGAAACCTAAGACAATGGGGTTTAATCTGATATTTTTAGTATTGTTTCTATTTATTTTTGTTTTTGAAGCGTATGCGGATAATACCCACGATATTGTGGCCCAAAATTTTCTTAAATATCTTAATTGTGATAAAGAAATCCTTTCTGCCCGAATGATTGAGGCAAATACACTGGACCCGACTCTGGCCAAGATGCCAGTCGCTTATCTGGTGAATCTGAAAGACAGCGGATTTATCCTTATTTCCACATCCGATGAGTTTACCCCTATCAAGGCCTACTCTCTGCATGGTGATTTCGATACCATGCCGGCACCGTTTAAGGAATTTTTGCTTCTTGAAATGGAGTATAACTGCCGTCAAGCCGTTATGTCCGGCACAATAGCGAAAAAAGAGTCCATTAGCGATACCCAACGCCGGTGGAATTTTTTGCTAAACTACGATCAGGCCAGAACCGCGAGTGTATATAACCCGAATACCTACCTGTTGACTACCACCTGGAACCAGGATTATCCGTATAATAAATATTTGCCGGAAATAGATGGCAAAAATGTGGTGGCCGGCTGTGTGAATGTCGCCATGTCCCAATTGATGAAATATTATGGATATCCTGCTGCAGGCACCGGAGTCTATTCTTATGAGTGGAACGCTCAACAGCTAAAGACGATTATTTATCGGCCTTTTAACTGGGACAATATGCCTGATTCCCTTACTGGTGATCTGCACGATTGCCAGGTTGATGAAGTGGCCAGATTAATCAACAATTTAGGTGTTATGAATGAAACCGACTTCAGCTTAGACAATTCCGGGGCCTCTTCAAATTGCACGGGCTTTATCAGAAGTTTTGGATACGCCAGGGACATTATGCAGATGCGCACTGCCGATACTAATCAGGAAACCTTTTTTGATACCTTAAGGGCAGAGATTGATGCCATGCGGCCGGTTCTTCTTTCTTTTCCCGGTCACATGACGGTTGCAGACGGGTATGCATCTGATGAAACCGGCAGGAAGATTCATATCAACATGGGATGGGGGGGGCATAATAATGACTATTATTACCTGGATGCGACCGTTCAGGCGGGCAATTTTATTTTTCAGCCCAACCTGGAGATGCTGTATAATATCAAACCCTGCAATGGCGAGGATTGTACGGAAAACCTCGAAGCAACCGACAGTATTGCGGGTTTGGATATTGCCGGGAAGTTTGACTTTAGCTATGATGTGGATGAATATTATGTTTATTTAAATGGTGACACGGAGATCAGCGGGAACCGGAACGGATACAGTGGCCAGCCGTTTTATATATCTATTTATGACACCCACAATATCAAGCTTGTTTCAAAGAATGAGACGATTGAAATAAATTTAGAGCCTGGAAAATACAGAATTCGAATATCTTTGATAGCTGAGAATGGTTCATTTTACCCCTTGGATGACAAAGATGCCTATACGGTCACGACTATCACGGAAGCGGTATCTCCGGCGGAAAAGACCCTGATTGACGAATCCCTGGACATTGCACCTGTTATCTACAATGAATTTGAAACCATCATGCTGAACACCGGCAATCAGACCCCTTATTGTATGTTAATTGATGCCTGCGATGAAAACGGTGATGCGCTGGTGATTTCGATTGATAGCACAAATATCAACGCCGTTACTGTTGATTTGGATGGGAATGTTCTGTCTATTACTCCCGCCGGCGATGCAGGCGGTCAGGCCACCAAAATTACCGTAATTGCGACCGCAAATGCAAAAACAATTGAAAAATCCTTTGTGGTCATGGTCTCGGATCAAGACGTGGCGTTTGGCAGAAATTTTGATCTTAACGGCATTTTTGAATTCCAGGCGGATTACAACACGCATAAAGTCGTTTTAGATGGCGCATGTAGCATATCCGGCTATAACGGTTATACGAACCAGGCTTTTTTTACCTCTGTTTTGGACGTAGATGAAAATACAATTATAGCGGCAGATGATCAGACGATTGACCACAACTTTGTGCGGGATTTTTATTTCATCGGTGCGTCATTAAAGCAAAATCCTGCCGGTGGCGGTTCATTGTTCAATTATGAGACCACGAATCATGAATATATGATGACCGTGAATTGCCCGGATGCAGATGATAATATAGAGAACCTGGCAGCCCTTTTCGGTATTGACCTGAGCGGTACTCAAAAACCTACGGATCTGGTCATAGATTTAAACGATGACCAGGTAATGGATATGGTGGATACGATTTTATTGTTGCAGGTGCTGTCGGGAGCCCAACCCGGGGCACTGGTGCTATCCGAGGATCTCAACCATGATGGTCAGGTGGATTTAACAGATGTTCTTTTTATGCTTCAGATTATCACGGGTATTCGATAAAAAATAACTCAAACTTGACGGTTTGACTGCGCTAAAGTAACCCTAACCATTATTTTTGCGTTTTTTCCCGGCCAAAAGATTAAAACAATTCCATGAACAACCAAACAGAAAAAACTGTAAACAGGGATTTAAAAACCGGCCAAAAACATCGTTAAAAAGTCAGCCACC
>CAZFXX010000373.1:0-3066 GCA_964522985.1 uncultured Desulfobacteraceae bacterium | reverse complement strand
GTATTGATTTTCAGATTCATCCTGTAAGATCTCCGCTAAAAAGTGTTTTTTGCATCAGCCGCTGGTCTCCCATTCCCCCGGGGCATATACCGCCCCGGCACGAACCGGATTTGCTCATGGCATCAGAGCCCCACTCCGGAACCCCTTTGCGTCCGAGTTCAGATACATAGTTTTAGGTCATTTTTGATGCGGATTTGGCTAAAAGAAACGTTGAAAAGCTGAAGGCCGATTGGAAAAAGGCCGCCTCGGGTTCCCGGTCAATGTGAAACTACAGGTTTGAATTTTATATGGAAGCAGATTTATGCAATCTTTCTGCAAGCCAAATCTTGATAATTGATTGCCGAGGGACACCAAGACGTTTAGCTTCTTTATCCAGGGACTGAATCATCCAGAGAGGGACATCGACATTAACCCGTTTTTGTTCCTGGTTCGGAAGTCTTGCCTTTGAAAGGTCCAGATGTTCTAAAACACTTTTCCCTTTATCAAATTTTTTGTCTAATTCTTTAGCTTTCATAAAGCTCAATCTCCTCATTCCTGGCACGCCTTACTGAGGTAATACGTATGTTATCATTGCGATATGTAATAATCCCAGTCCGGTATCTCTCGTCTATCCTGCCAATTACCGGAAACCTAGCTTCATCGGTTGTTTTGGCTGAAATTTCTAATAAATCAATATCATTCCAAAGCTCCTGGGCTTCAAAAAAATCAATCCCATGTTTATTTTTATTGCTATCTGATTTTTTCGGGTCAGATTTAAAATTCATGGTATGCCCGATATACCAATTTGGTATGTTTTGTCAACATGTTAAATGTATTCCAACTTTTGAGATGCTACTGTTTTGCGTTCATCGGCAACTGCATATTCACTCGCATCTGGCATCAGGTTTATTATGACCGCATAATCCTGCAACGCCAGCGTTTTGAGACTATCTGGAGGGTTCGAGACTATGGATTCCTTCACAGCAATGCAAAAAAAATGCTGTTCCTGATGCAACTGATTCTGCATGTTGCTATCCAAGGGATTTTCAGTGCTGTAAATAAATGGAGTCATGCTGCTAACGAAAAACTGAGCCGGCGGCGTGCGGTGTTGCCTATGAAAAACCGAAAGTAATTCCGCTCTGTTCAAGCGACATGTTGGGCCGTTGTACTGTTTACATGAACTGCTTCCGCATGTAATTTTAAGCCAAGCGCATTGATAACTTTAAGAATCGTATCGAAATTTGGGATTCGATCTCCAGAGAGTGCTTTGTAGAGGCTTTCTCGGGACAGCCCGGCATCACGCGCTACCTGCGACATGCCTTTGGCGCGAGCAATATCGCCCAAAGCTTTCGCAATAAAGGCGGCATCGCTATTTGCCTCTTCAAGGCACGCTTCAAGATAAGCGGCCATCTCCTCAGGGGTGCGAAGATGTTCGGCGATATCGTATCGAGTTGTGATGGTTTTTGCCATGATAAACTCCTATAAATTTTGTGCAAGACGAAGAGCGGTTTTGATATCTTTGGCCTGAGTGCGCTTATCGCCTCCAGCCAGTAATATAACCGTTTTCTGTCCTTGCTTTTTGTAATAAACCCGATACCCAGGGCCATAATCAATCCGCAATTCTGAAACTCCTTCACCCACGGCCTTGACATCACCGGTATTCCCATCCGCCAACCTTTCTATTCGAACAAGGATGCGTGCACGAGCTCGGGTGTCATGTAAACCATCAAGTCATTTTGCGAAGGTTTCAGTCTTGCGAATTTCAATCATGGTTATAGTGTATCCATTAGGCTACATACTGTCAATAGCTATTGTAGCGCCCGGATTTGGAAGCCCAACGACGAGTTCACCGGTTTGACACGAACGTAGCAAGTGACAACTCCGGTGAGACGATTTGTTAGTTAATTCAATATCTTCCCTTTATCTGATCATAGTTCTCTATAAATATTTTCACCATCGCAGGGTCAAAATGCTGGCCAGCTTGTTCTTGAATGTAATTTAACACCTTGTCTTCTGGCCATGCGGACTTGTAAACCCTCGTATGTATAAGAGCGTCCCACACATCTATGATTGTGAAGAATCTTGATGCCAGCGGTATCGCTTCGCCTTTAAGGCCACGAGGGTAACCATCCCCATTCCATTTCTCGTGGTGGCAGTATGGAATGCAGTATGGAGTATAGAGACTTGGCTGCAAGTACTTGATCTTTGAAAGAATATCCTGCCCGATGGTAGGGTGTAATTTCATTTGAGACCACTCTTCTTCATCAAGCTTGCCTGGCTTGATTAATATTGCATCGGGAATGCCAATTTTCCCTATGTCATGAAGTATCGCGCCTCGTTTTATATGCGTAAGATCCTTTTTATCAGTTATACCAGTTCCCTTTTTAACTGTTTCTTTGTTTCCTCCTCCCATAATAGAGCGTTTTTGTACGATTTTTTGCTGTCGTCCGGATAAAGCTTTTGTTTCCTTTTCCCTTGTTCCTCGGGCATTGGAACGCTCGCTCGATACCGTTGGACACCGTTTTTTATGATTAGACTCGGCATTTTTTATTTTCTCCTTTATCAAATTTTCAAAGAACCTGTATTTGCCGGGCATATCCTAAGAAAACAACCGTCTTTTGCTCTATATGGATGTAACCATAGCGACATGTTGTAATAAGTCTCACCATCATCTAATTGCCATCCGGTTGGAAGGCCAGGTGACATAGCTTTACCGATGGCCTCATCAAGCATTTTTGCACTCAGGATTTGTTCTCCTTTATGCTGACCGCCATTGCGCAGGAGTTTTACGAGTTTTGCGACCTCGCCAAGAGTGGGAAGCATGCCAATTCCGAGCATTGGGATACCCCTCGCATGATTCCGCTCTATCGTATGCAGGACAGGCATATGAGCGATCCCAATGGGCTGGAAGACCTCCCGAGTAATTAGACTCCAAAGATCTGCATTCTGACCTTCCTTGCTCTTTATAAAACGATCCATCGCAACAGCGAGGACAAATGTATCCGATGTCCGGTAACGAAAAACTTCGCCAGGTTCCCATGGGTAATTGACGAACGCTGCAATCAATTTTATTTTTTAATTTTTATT
>CAZFXX010000372.1:0-3066 GCA_964522985.1 uncultured Desulfobacteraceae bacterium | reverse complement strand
CAGCCGCATTTTGAACCTGGCCCAGTTGGAAAGCAAAAGTTACAGGGGGGAATTCATTAAAACAAACCTTGTTCATATGGTTGAACGGTTTCATAAAAATAATATCCATCTGTTTCAACAATGCAATATTAATATTTACAACACTTCGGGGAGAACTTTTTCCCTTAAAATAAACCGCCCCTTTTTTGAGATGCTGTTGATGAACATACTGACCAATGCCGTCAGGTATAATGATTCACCGACACCTGAAATTGATATTGAATTTGAACCGGGCATTCGCAAATTGTATATTCATTTCAAAGACAACGGCATAGGCATTGAGCAGGGTGAGTTGAAAAGAGTGTTCGGAAAATTTTATCAAATCAGCCGTGCAGACAACATGTCCGCTAAAGGCAGTGGCATAGGCCTCTACCTTTCCCGGATTATCGCGGGAATTCACAAAGGAAAGTTTGTTGCCACAAGTGCTGGACTGGGTAAAGGGTCTGTTTTTACGCTTATTTTACCATATCGCAGGATCGGATCGGGAAAATGAAAAATTTAGATAAACAGCGTATTCTTATTGTTGAAGATGATCGGCATATCGCCGAAGGCCTGAAACTCAATCTTTCTTTACAGGGCTATGATGTCAGCATTGCCCCCAATGGTATTGAAGGGATCCGTCAGTGGAAGGCGTGGCGACCGGATTTGATCGTACTGGACATTATGCTTCCGGGTATCGACGGCCTGGCCGTTCTACAAAATATAAGGCTTGAAGATGAACGATTGCCCATCCTGATTTTATCCGCGAAAAACGAAGATGACGACAAGATAAAAGGCCTGGCCTTTGGCGTCGACGACTACCTTGCCAAGCCCTTCAATCTGGAAGAATTTCTTTTACGCGTGGACCGATTGCTGACCAGGGTATCCTGGCAGAAAAAAGACCGCGATATGCCCGGAAGTACACTGGCCCCAGATGACGACGTTTACATATTTGGCAATAACCGAATCAATTTTAAAACCCTTACGGCCCGGTGCAAGAGCGGCACGGTCCAGTTGACCGAGCAAGAGGTCAAGCTGTTAAAGCTCTTTATCGCCAACCGCGGCTTACCCCTTTCGCGCGGTAAACTGCTGGAAATCGGTTGGGGCTATACCCACCACACAACCACCCGTACCATAGATAACTTTATCGTACGGTTTCGTAAATATTTTGAGGAAAAACCCAAAAAACCTATTTATTTCAAGAGTATCCGATCGGTGGGGTATGTTTTTGATTATCCTGAAAAATAATTGCCAAGCACTTTAATGGGTGGCACCAATTTTCACATTTATGGGCGAAATGTAACCTCTGATGAAAATTATGACTGTTGCCGGGCCACAGTTTCGGCTTCTGCAAGGATAGAATTTATCTCTTTTCGGGTTTGTTCCGGCAACGGCAAGACCTTATGTGTATCCAGAATATGGTTCAACTTCTCCTGTATCCGATCCCCCAAAGTCTTTTTTCCCTCGGCCTCCCACTGATCCCAGTAGCTCCTATCCATCAGAGAAGGGAACCAGAATTCGGTTTTGAAATGCTCTGCCGTGTGCTTACTATCTAGATACTGACCGCCGGGCCCAACGCTGTCAATGAGATCAAGCGCCATGGTCTCTTTTGTCACGGGAATACCGCGAAGAAAATGTTTAACCATGTCAATGGCTTCATCCATCATTACCGCCTGCTGCAGAGATCCGGTAGTGCCGAACTCTATATATCCCACATCATGAATCATGTTAGCACCGCTGAGACCCGATATCATAACGGAGAGTGCGCCCTCCATGGCCGCCTGTTTGTTTACTGTTTTTGAATCACTGCATCCGGCAGTAGAGTAAAAAGCCAATCCTATATGGCGGGCTATTTCAGTATGTGCCGCAAGCAGCATATTCATTTCAGGCGCTCCATACGCCAGAATTCCGCTTTTCATATCCATTACCGAATGTACACCGCCCATGAGAAAAGGTGCGCCCGGGTTGGCTGCCTGGTTAATGACAAGTTCCATCAGTTCTTCCGCCACCACCTGCACAAGGGCTCCCGCCGGTGTTGCAGGAGCTGTGGCACCGCAGGTTACCGCACTTATACTGATGTAAGGTATGTGATGTTCAGCACAGTAGACGACTCTCTTTGACGGCTCCGTATCTGCAAACAGAGGGGATCCGGGACTGCCCAGAAGCAAAAAATTAGGACGTCTGATAAACGCTTCCTCACCACCGGAAACCGCCATGGCAAGCTTATGGATTGTCTTCGTAATTCCAAGGGTGCGGGAATAGGTCACGAGAGGTTTTGTTGTGTTGGCGATCATCTCGGCGAATTCATAAACATCAACCATCTCAGGCGTGACCGGAATTGTGCCAAGCGGTTGCACAAAATCTATGTTCGGCAAGGCGTCGGCCACCCTTGCAACCGTGGCCGCATCCTCCCGGGTATAATTGTGACGTTTACCGGTTCTGGGATTCATAAAATTTACACAACCGGAGCCGAGGCCATAATGTATATGGCCCGGACGCACATCGATGTTTTTTGAATACTTTTCCCCACGACCGTATACAGAAACGCTTTTGGTGCCGTATCAAGCGCTTTTTGCACCACAAAGGAAGGGATATAGGCAAGATTTTCTTTTAGCTGGGCGCCATATTTGCTTAAAAGCGCCAGAATTTCCCCGGAATGGACTTTAACACCGGTATGATGCAGTACCTTAAGGGCGGAAAAATAGATCTCTTCACATTGCTCATCTGAAAGCATACGAAACCGAGGGGTCGCATTGATACTGTAATTAACTCGCATGGTCCAATCTCCTTTTTCTAAACCAACTTATTGCGCTTTTATTTTTAAAAATTTGTCAACTACGAAATCAGATAAAGGCGGCACCTTTTGTTTTTCGATCAGGTGCTTAATTTTTTTCTAAAATTTTGCTTTCGAAAAATAACGTTACCCGACCTCATCGTTATACTCAAAAAATAGTCCTCGGAATATCAACCATATGCCTTAATGTTATTTTTTCCCGCATGCCTTGATCTTGAACAAAAATCCTTATTTATGGGTGAGCACTATTTAAT
>CAZFXX010000371.1:0-3089 GCA_964522985.1 uncultured Desulfobacteraceae bacterium | reverse complement strand
AATTGTCGGTTGCGCATCCTGCCCGCTTGAAAACCCTGCGCCGGGAACTTAAGGAGATATACGAAGAGAGCATCTATATTGCAGCCCTTCAATCCACCGGTACAACCTCTCATATGGACATCGGCATCCTTTCCGGAGATATTCCTATCAAAAACTGGCAGATGACCGAGTGGGAACAAATCGATAAACTGGGTCCGGTTGTGATCGAAGAAAAAATTTATGCCGGGCGCAAAACCTGTTTCGGCTGTGGCGTGGCATGCAAAAAAGAAGCTGAAGTAAAAAAAGGGGCCTTTAAAATGAAAAAAGGACCGGCCCCCGAGTATGAAACCGTGGCCACTTTCGGAACCATGTGCCTGAATGCCGACATCGAATCGGTTGCCAAAGCAAATGAAATATGTAATTGCTATGGAATGGATACGATTTCCTGCGGGTCAACCATCGCCTTCGCCATGGAATGCTTTGAAAAAGGCCTTATCGATCCGGAAGATACCGGCGGGCTGGACCTTACATGGGGTAATGCCCGGGCCATTGTAGAGATGGTGGAAAAAATCGGGAAACAAGAAGGTTTCGGTGCCGTCCTGGCACAGGGAAGTGCCCGGGCCGTGAGGTATATCGGTAATCAGGCGGCCGCGTTTCTGACGACTGTAAAAGGACTTGAAGCGCCGATGCATGATCCGCGCAGTGCCCATGGCTATGGTCTGGCATATGGTGTTTCTCCGCGCGGTGCATGCCATGGGGCCAGCCTTACGTTCGAGGTGGAAGGCGGTGCCATGTACATTCCGGAAATACCGGATCTGGCCATGGACCTGCCTGAAGGCAGCAGGGACCGGGCAAAATTAAATGTTGCCGCGCAGGATTACGGGATGTTTTTTTCAAATTGCGCCATCTTCTGCAACCTGGGCGGAACGCCCCTGGATGCGACCCGGGCAATTGCAATAATAAACCATGTCACCGGTTTTGACTACACCCTTGATGAGTTGATGAGAATCGGCCGGCGGGTCTGGTATTTAAAACGCGGGTTCAGCAACCTGTTCGGGGCCGGCGTCTTGGAAGATAACCTTCCCCCAAGGTTGATGACCCCGATGCCGGATGGGCCCACAAAGGGAAGCGTACCGGATATGAATCTGATGTTGGCCGAATTTTATGAAATACGGGGGCTTGATAACAACGGCATCCCCCGTGAGAAGGTGTTGCTTGCTCTTGGCCTGGGTCCACTGGCCAACCTCTTGCGTGGAAAGGACTAACTTATTCCAAAGATTTAAAATTTTCAACATTAAATGCTCTGCAAGGCAACTACCGAAATAGTGGTAACCGTTCACGGTCGCCGGTTATCGACTAACGGTTTAAAAAATTAACTTATTCAAACAAAGGAGTTACGCATATGTATGTCGGCGGCGTTATGCAAACAAACCTCGTTACCATATCCCCGGACACTTCTCTTGTAGAAGCCAGAGAGATCATCAGCGAAAAACGGATTGCCCATCTTCTGGTGGTGGATAAAAGGGAAAAGCTCATCGGAATCGTTTCCGATCGTGACCTCAAACAAAACTGGGCATCCCAGGCGACGACACTCAGCAGCCATGAGTTGAATTATCTGCTCGAGAAACTGACCATCAAGATGATCATGGTCAAAAAAATTATTACAGTCAGCCCTGCGACTACCATTGAGCGCGCGGCCCATACCATGCAGACACATAGAATCAGTTCGCTGCCGGTAATGGAAGATCAAAAACTGGTGGGCATAATTACCACCAATGATGTCATGGGCGTATTGCTGCAGGCAATTGGTATCGATCGGGAAAGCACGCGGATTTCCATTCTGGCTGAAGACCGCATCGGATACCTGGCTGAGCTCGCCCACACGTTCAAAGAGCACCAAATCAATATTCGTAGTGTATTCAGCCGGCCGGAAAAACGATTCCCTGGTATCTATCGATTCGTTTTTCGCGTACCCGCTGTTGACGGTGAAAAGGCGATCCTGGCGCTTAAAAAAAACGGGTTTAAAGTGTTTACCGAATATCACAGTGACATCACGCCATTTCTACCGGGTAAGTGATGTAAATCTTACAGCCGATTCTGGATACAGGGATTTTTTCACCGGGCAGGGCATGACCTGTAACCGTTAAATCCGGCAATCTATAATGGAAAATACGAAGTATGACGCCCTATGAACTGTCCAGCATGATGCACCGGGAACTGTCCGCTTTTGCGCCCCGGCTGTCAGCGGCCCTCAACCGGGCTTTAAATGAAATCGGGGAAGGCTCCGTACTGGTGGGCATGGGTAAAGGAACCCATGTCAACGATGATGTATCCTTTACGGAATCCGAGACCATAAACACCGGCGGGGATTATGCCGGTATCATCGCAAAAATAACTGCCGTACTCCGGCAACTGGAAGAAAGCAGCAACTGGAAAGTCATTATCGACAAAAAACCCAAAACAGGGCCGAATAAAATTGAACTGCTGTATACGCTTTTTCGCAACCAGGATTCTTAGACAGCGGCCAAAAAAAATAATGAAAAATAACCAGCAAAAATCCACCCTCTGCCCCAATTGCAGAAAACTGATCAGCGCAGATGACCATAGCTGTCCCTTTTGCGGTATTCTCCGTCCCGGGTCCCGCCTGCACAGTAATGTACTGTCCAGAGGATTGGCCGACGGTGACCGGCTGATCCGGCTCATTATTTATACGAATATCGCCATGTATATCATCACGCTGCTGTTTAATCCGGGGTTCAGGCATTTTTCTTTTAACCCGCTCTCCATACTGGCCCCCGACTACCGGTCTCTTTTGCTTCTTGGCGCTACCGGCACCCTTCCCATCGACCAGATGCATCGCTGGTGGAGCCTTGTCGCTGCCAATTACCTTCACGGCGGCATTTTACATATCTTTTTTAATATGATCGCGCTCAAACAGATCGCGCCTTTAATCAACCGCGAATACGGCTCATACAGGATGTTTGCGATTTACACGATTGGTGGTGTCACCGGCTTTGCAGCTTCCTATCTGGCTGGTGTTTCTCTGACCATCGGTGCCTCGGCCGCTGTCTGCGCCCTGATCGGAGCGGCCCTGTATTACGGCAAAAGCC
>CAZFXX010000370.1:0-3091 GCA_964522985.1 uncultured Desulfobacteraceae bacterium | reverse complement strand
TTGTAACCTTTGAAGGTCCTCTATCATATCATCCGCGCTACAATATCTTCCCAAAGGGTTTTTTGATAATGCTTTACTCAAAAAATCGCCAAATTCATCGTTTAGATCCGGGTTTACAGAACTTGCTTTTTCATGTTTTTTATCAGGCAAATGCCCTGTACTCATCCTGTAAAACATAACGCCTACAGAATAAAGATCGGCATTAAAATTAATTTGATCCGGATCTTTTTCCTGTTCAGGAGCTGCGTAGTATGGCGTGCCGATCTTCAGACTTTTGTGTCCATTAAAAATTTCTCCTCTCAATTTTGACAAACCAAAATCACAAATTTTTGCATCATCAAAATCGGTGACTAAAATATTAAACGGTTTTATGTCTCTGTGTATCATGTTGTTGTAATGAAGACACGACAAGCCTGAAAGGATCTGCTCAATATAATGAAATGCTTTGTCTATACTGATTATTCTTGAGTCTTGTTCTGTTTCATAGGATTCACCAATTATTGTCCCAAGGTTGTTACAATAAAAATCCATGACATAGTACAACTTTCCTTCAAAATTGTCATAATCCCAAATTTCCACAATATTCGGGTGTCTCAAATTTGCCATTGCAACAGCTTCGGAAGTAAAGCGTTTTTCGATTTTTTCCATCCCCATCAGATCCACCAGCAACGGATTCGGGTCCAGATGCTTTAGCGCGGCAATTTTCCCTGTCACTGGATATTCAACTTTATAGACTTTCCCCATCCCCCCCTTACCAAGAAAGCCGTGGATTGTATATTTTCCTATTTTTTTCATTTGGTTCCATTTTTTATTTTTGTATATTCCGGCTATAGTAACCGGTTTGCATACTGTTCCGGAAAGCCGGCATCCAGTATTTTTTGATAGGTCTTTTTGTAGTCATATGTAAGACATCTTAATTCAATTGTACCTGCATTACTGTCCCAGATTACATATTTAGCCCTGTTGTCATCATCTCTCGGCTGGCCGACACTTCCGATATTGATAATATATTTTTTTGCTTTATCAAGTTGATTGATGCCTTCTTTCAATCCATATCTTTTAATTCCGGTGCCGTTATACGCAATTAATCCAAGGTCGTGAGTATGGCCGATAAAACAAAGTGCTTCATCCATCTCTTTGAATTTTTTTAACAGCATCTCTTCCGAAAGTTGGAAAATATAAATCGTTACAGACTTTTTCGGTACACCATGGACAAATCGGGCGTCCCTAAAGACCATAAATGGTTCGAATTTATTTATCCCGTTAACAGAAGTTTCAGACAGTCTGCCCAGCGTATAGTGTATTGTTTTTTGGGCAACCGGATTAAACCATTTGATGAAATTTTTATTTTTAACGACCATTTCATGGTTGCCGAGTGTTGATATAATATTTTTTGCAAGCAGTAATTGCATTACCGCTTCAGGATCCGGGCCGTATCCTATATTGTCTCCAATGGATACTATTTTTTTTATTTTCTTATTCTCTATGTCTTTAAGGACTTGTCGAAATGCTTCAAGGTTTGAATGAATATCCGATAAAACGGCAATTTTCATATTTTTCCCCAATTAAAAATTTTAAGAAATGCCATTCCCCTATTTTTTAAAAACAGAACCTGATCCCATGATATAAGAAGAAGCAAAGCAAATAAATAAACAATTTTGTTTTGAGCACCCGATTATGGACGGTGAGGGAACAAAATATATGGGCCTGCCATTAAACATCATCAGAAAAACACGGTTTTCCCTTTTTCCCCTCCAAGTTAATAGTCAGCTAATCCACCTGATGATCAAATCCCCGACGGCGATATCAGTGTCGGCGTAGAGGAAATATGGCAAGCCGGGTATCCTGATTGATTATACTTTTTTTGATTCATAATTGGCAGTAAGAATGCCTGTTACAATAAGCAATGCGCTGTAAAAATGCATTATGGCAATGCCCTCATTTAAGAAAAGGTTCGCTAAAATTGCACTGAAAAGGGGCAGTGTATAGTAAGTAATCCCTGCCTTTGAGGGACCCACCATTACGATGGCCTTATTCCATAGAACAAAGGCTGAGAGTGACGCAAAAATACCTACATAAAGAATTGAACAAACCGTCTTTGTATCGTATTGAACGGAAGGAGCTGTTACATAGTCCCAGATAAAGAACGGAAACAGAAAAATGAGCCCCAATATGAATGTGCTGAATTGAAACGCCCAGATGCTTAACTGTTTCGGTTTCCCTTTTAATAAGATACTGTAGACGGCAAACGTGAATGCGGCTAAAAGCATCCAGATATCACCCATCGTAAAAGATAGATGCAAAAGTTTTGACAGGGTTCCTTTTGTAATCAATAAAACAACGCCGCTCGCTACAAGAATGATGCCGGTTCCTTTGTTTAAAGTTATTAATTCACGAAAAAAAATTCGGGATAGAATAACAATGAAAACAGGAAATGTAATCGATATTAATGATAAATTGATGGCAGTAGTCGTGTGTCCCGCAAAATAGATCAGCGTGTTAAATAGTGTAATCCCAAGCAATGAGGTAATCGACAGATAAAAAATGTTTTCTTTGAGGACATCCCATTCGACGATAAGCGGTTTCAATGCAAAGGGTAAAAACGCAATAACGGCAACTACCCACCTCCAGAAGGCAAGGCTGATGGGTGAAATGTTTTCCGTAAGACCGCGGGCAATGATAAAATTGCCTGACCAGATAGCCGTTGCCCCTATGGCAAAAAGATAGCCGGAAAATAGTTGTCGATTTTGTAGCCTGTTCATCAATTTGGAAATTTCCAGTTTTTTTTAATATAAAGTTTAACCGCAGGGAACACGCGGTATAAAGTGGGCCAGTTTTTTGACACCATCGCCCTTAGGGTCTGGAAATCATTAACGCATTGGAATTGCCGTTTGTATCGCACGACCCCACGCACCAGACCGGTGTGGGAAAGATCAGTGTGTTAGCACCAAATTTTGGCTGATATTTCTATGCAACCGCCGGTGTTGCAACCAGGATCCTTGTCATTCATCCAAGTATACAAATTGGGCCATGGGTTGTCAATCAGCTAATGGTGACGATGATGCGCCACTGAGAATAACAAAAATTTACT
>CAZFXX010000369.1:0-3095 GCA_964522985.1 uncultured Desulfobacteraceae bacterium | reverse complement strand
AACAAAAAAAAACTATGAAACAGGTAAAAAATATATGGCCAATGAACATGGTGTCCTGATTTCTGAGAAAGACAATAAAATTAAATTGGTTTTCCGAGAACGGCTTAAGGTAGATCAAGAAAAAGCTCGAATAAACATTACAAAACAAATCCAAAAAGCGTATAAAGACATCAATCAGCATCTTCCAGAATTATATAAATATTTGCACATACACATCCAAACAGGGAATAGGTTTAGTTATAACACCGATTTGCATGACAAAGTTAACTGGGATATAATTTGGCATAAATAACACCACATCATAAGCACCCCTTTTCTTCTAAAAAGCCTGCATTTTTTGCAGGTTTTTTTATTTTACCACCTAAAAAAATAGCCATGTGAACTGAAAATTCACAATTGTGAATACTATTTTCACACCTATCAATTTAGGTAAAAGTAAACGAAGAGATATATAAAACAGCAAAAACCATCGGGGGTAAATTATGAACAATCCTTCCCAACAACTAAGCCGTTCCCTTAATGAAAAAGAAGCAAGTCGTATCCTGGGTGTTGCAGTCCAAACTTTGCGTAATTGGCGTCATCAAAGAACGGGGCCGGCATACATTAAATTATCGCCAGGTAGTCGTGGGCGTGTTGGATACCTCACAGAGGATCTGGAATCCTACCGGATGGCACGGCGCATTGAACCGGAGGCCATATAATGGATGCTTGCAAACAAAAAACCCCATTTCCCGGCGGCGAGGCCAGCGGAAACGGGGTCAAACGAACTGAATTGAACACTACCACATCGAGCCAAAAAAGCAAGGTTAATCTGGATGTTGACAATATTGTTAACACCATTAAATGCGCTTTAACCGTTACAACAGAAGATCCTGGGGCACCATATGAGCCAGGCGTTATTGAAGCGCTGAAAAGCCTCTATGAGAGCCGACCGGCGGATTATATTAGGTATCGGGCAGAATTTAAGGCCGTTAACAGAACGGTGTCTGTAACACGACTTGATGAGCTTGTGAAGGGTGTCGGCAAATTTGAGAACGAGTCAAAAGCCGATGAGCTCGTTTTGTTTTTGAAAAAACAGGCTGAATTCTTCTGTAATGCTGCCCAAGAATGCTTTGCCACCTTTGAGCAGGACGGCCACCGGGAAACGTGGCCGATTCTATCCAAGGGGTTTGAGAACTGGGCCGGATTTGTCTATTACAAAAGCCAAGGGCGCACGGCCGGTGATGCTGCGACAAAAACAGCGATTGGAGCATTATCAGGCGTTGCAAAATATGAAGGGGTAGAGCGTGAAGTTTTTTTAAGAACAGCACCATATGAAGATGGATATATGATTGATCTTTGTAATGGTAATTGGAGCGCGCTCCATGTCACTTCAAAAGGTTGGGCAGTATTAAAAAACCCACCTGTTTATTTTTGGCGTACAAATACTATGCAAAGTTTGCCCGAACCTTCAGAAAACGGCAATTTGGATTTGTTGTGGAATCATTTGAATATTCGCAAAGAGGACCGGCCATTTATCCTTGCATGGATACTCGAAGCATTCCGGCCAGAGACTCCATTTGTTATCGCTGAGTTTGCAGGTGGGCAGGGCACCGGCAAAAGCAGCACCCAAAATAATATAAGGGATCTGGTAGACCCTAACTCAGTTAATCTGAGAGCAGCACCCAAGAACTGTGAAGATGTTTTTGTTGGCGCTGGTAGCAATTGGGCTGTTTCCTATAATAACCTTTCGCATTTATCGGCACAGATGCAAGACGCTTTGTGCACACTGAGCACCGGCGGCGGGTTTGCGAGTCGCACACTGTATACCAATTTTGATGAGTCTGTAATCGAAGTAAAAAGACCAGTTTTGTTTAATGGCATTTCAACACTTGCGACGGCACAAGATTTGATAGACCGTGTTGTACATTTTGGGCTGGATGAGATCACAGTTTACCGGACAGAATCAGAACTCCGTGAAGAATTTAATGAGCAGAAATCTATAATTTTTGCCGGTATCCTGGATTTGTTTGTGCAGGTATTGAAAAAACTTCCGAAGGTCGAAATTGAGAGGCCACCACGGATGGCAGACTTTGCCAGACTTGGCGAAGCAATGTTACAGGCGATGGGTGAAAAACCGGGCGTGTTTGTTTCAGCTTATGAAAAAAAACGGAAACAGGCCGCAGTCAATGCCCTGGACAGTTCGCCCGTGGCCCTTGCAGTTCAAAAATATGTCAAATGCCATCCAGAAGGGTTTGTTGAAACGTTAATGAAGGATGCTTTCGATCAGCTATCGGTATACCGGCCAGACGGCGAGGCGTGGCCAAAATCACCACGAGGGTTAGGAGACGCCCTTCGGAGAAACGCGCCAGGGTTAAAGGCTGTTGGTATCAAGATTGTATTTCACCCAAGAGACAGCCAGGGGTTGAAAATTTCAGCCCGGTGTATTCTTTTACCAGAGAAAAAAAGTTTTGCAGATCGATATACACAACGTACACAACATACACAGAAGCCAGCGGACAATGTACTTCATGTATGTAATGTACGTCAAAATGAAAAACAAAATTTCGCTGGAGAAAAAAGTATAGATGATTGGGAACGTACACCAGATGCCGGGCGTGAAAGGGGTTCCATATGACTGCACACGATGTTTTAAAAGTAGCAGATCACCGTGGCATTCAATTCAATATATCAGGATATGAGATCCAATTTGATGCACCTAAAGGCGCCATGGACGATGAACTTATCCGGCAGGTAAAAAGGAACAAATCGCACCTGCTTTTATTATTGGATAAAAATGCACCCATATGGTGCAGCACGAATTGTGAACACGGCCAGCGCAAAGTAATTGATGATATGCTGGTTCTATGGTGCCATATATCGGACAAGGCCGTTATCGACCTATATGCCTGCCCATTGGATCACTGGATAAAAGACACTGAAGGGAGGCATTGTAATGTTTCCAGATAAAGAAAGGGTGATAATGGACCTTGCCGAATACCAGGCACGGATTGAAAAAGCTGAAAAGAAATTAATGACACTGCCTGAAGGCTGGATGCCGGATTATAAAACCCGCAAGAAAACTGAGCAGATCCGGCAACAGTTGAAAGGTGAAG
>CAZFXX010000368.1:0-3104 GCA_964522985.1 uncultured Desulfobacteraceae bacterium | reverse complement strand
GGCCAGACGTTCGACATACTACATGTATGCCTTCACGTATGGCCAACCGCTATGCCTTGTATATGAAGATTTCTACTTAGCCATCTTAAATACTTTTTACGAGTTCATCAATATTGAGAAGTGAAAATTTTAAGAATTTTGCCTATTTTAATTATTTAAAGATAAAGCGGAGCGATACCATAAGTATTCAATTCTCACTATTCACTATTCAATTTTTGTTCCCCGGTTCACCACCACCATAAGAGCCGGTGCAATAAAGTAGTCCGACAGCAGGGCCAGGATAATGGTAAGCCCGGTTAATAATCCGAAATGAAAGAGATTGTTCATGGTGGCAAACATGAATATGAAAAACCCGACAGACAATACACAGGATGTCACCAGCATGGCCCGACCGGTGGTGTGCAGGGTTTCCATGACCGCCGCTGTCGCATCATTGCTTTTTTCAAAATACCGTCTGAAGTTGTGCATGAAATGGATGGTATCATCCACGGCCAGACCGATGGCAATGTTGCCTACCAGCATGGTGAATAGATTCATGGGTATTTTCAGCCAGCCCATAATACCCAGGATGATGATAATCGGTGTCAGGTTGGGTACCATACTGAGAAGACCGATGCGCAGTCGTCCGATGAGGAGAATCATCAACACGGTGATCACCAGAAGGGCATAGAGATAGCTTTTTCCCATGCTGTCAATGGCATTGCTCATGGTCCCGGAAAGAAGCGCAACCATGCCGGTGGTGGTAATTTTTACATCCGGGAATGTTTCCTGGAGATGCTGATTTACATTTTTCAGGAACTTTGTATAGGCAAGGGCGTTTTTAAACGGGACTTTGGCCATCATGCGCACTTTGGAAAACTGACTGTCGGTAAAATCTTCCATGTCGTCCGAGCCGCTGTTTTCAAACAGGAGCAGTTCCTGGGCGATGAGATTTTTGTCTTGGGAAATGGCGTAGAATGCCGGGCGGTTTTCATTCAAGGCCCGGTGGGTTTCCTTTAAAATTGTTGTCAAAGACCAGGCTTTCCCCACAAAGATGTTGCCAACTTTCAAGGTTTCAAGATAGGCGATGGTCTCTTCAATGCGGTTTAACAGATCCGGGTTGTACAAGCCGTTTTCCCTGCCGGTATCAAGAATAATTTCCAGGGCCACGGATCCTTTGAGGTCGTGATCGATTTTTTCCGTGGCCACCCGGGCTGCATTGTCTACCGGCAGCCATTTTAAAATATCATGCGAGAATTTGATTTTCATGGCCCCGGTTATGGAGACTGCAATGACAACCGCTGAGATGATCAGTATTTTATACGGATGGGTGGTGGTTACCCGGCCCACCGTTGCCAGAAGGCGGTCTGTGGCTGAATCCTGATCCGGCCCGGTCCGGGGTTGCGCTTTTTTAATAGGGATGATGGCCAGGAGTGCCGGCAGAAGTATGATGGTATAGGCCATGGCCAGGAGGACCCCGATGCTGGCAAAAATACCCAGGTCCGCAAAGGGGGCCACCTGTGAGGTTGAAAATGAAAGCAGGCCGCCGGCAGTGGTGGCGGCGGTCATTAAAACGGCCAGTCCTGAGTGACCGATGGCATGTACGATGGCCCCTTCCCTGTTCCTGCTTTTTTGAAAAGAATGGTAAAATATCGCCAGTATGTGGACGCTGTAGCCCACGCTCACCGCCAGTATAAAAGACGGGAGGATCTGGGATGGTATTTTGACCGACACTTTGAAAATCGCCATGAGGCTGATGGTGGACAGCAGGGAAAGCATGACGATGAGAAGCGGCAGGACAACCCCCGAGATCCTGCGGAACATGATAAACAGAAACAGGGCCACGGTGATAACGGCAAGCAGTACAAACTTGCGGATATCTTTGATCATGGCATGTTTTAAAAAATGGGTGACCACCGATGACCCGGCAATATCAATGGTAAAATTGGGCGAGGCGTAGTCTGCAGTTATTTTTTTGACGGCGGTCACCATTTCGCTGTTTTCACTGTCGGTGAGGTATTTTTTTTCATCGGCCCCGTCAACACCAGGTGGGGCCATGCCCGATGTCGCTTCAAATCCTTCCAGAACATCCATGTCATCATCGGCTGCCGAATAGGTTTGTGACTGAAGTATAATAGTGGCCATCCGGCCGTTTCCAGATATCAGCAGGTTCCTGTACAGCGGGTTTTCCATGGCCCGTTTTTTGATGGTGGCCATGGCTTCAGGTGTCTTTGGCCAGTTTTCAAGCAGGTCCTCAACGATGAGCCTGTCTGCTTCCCCCCTGGTATTCCGGGCATTGACAAGACTGGTGATATCTTCAAGATAAGGCACATTGTCCCGCAGGTCTTCATGAAGTTTTTTTAATTTTTCAAGAAAGCGGCCATGGAAAACATCGGGGCAGGTGATGGCCACGATAATCAATTCATCCCTGCCGAACTGGTCCCGAAACGCATTGTAATCAGCCAGTGTCGGGTCCGCCGGGTGCATGAAGCCTTCCGTGGAGATATCCATGGTCAGCATTGGCAGCTGCGTCAGAAGCGCACCTATTATAACGAGCATTATCAGAATGGTTTTGAACCGATGGTGAAATATGGTTTTTGCCAGGGCTTCAAACCCTTTTTCAATTTTATTTCGAATCGATGTCATTTTTTCTCCGATTTATCGTATTCCAGCGTTTTATTTTTTGACTGCTTTTAAAACCAGTTTTTCAATTTCCCGGGCAACATCGCCGGAAAGGTCGCCTCCTAATTTTTGAACCGCTTCAGGGAAAACGATATGCCGAGACCGAATGGGAAAACTGCCTTTATAAAACAGCATACCCCCTGTAATCATGGCATGTACAATAAATGGCGTTGTGCGGATAAAAACGCCCTGGCGGGCGCCCTGATCAAGGATGTCCGTAACGATAGTGATAATACCGGCAAAATCCCGGGCGATGACTTCGGGCAGGTTCCCGCCCCCGGATACCTGCTCGCGCAGCATAATCGGCGCCAGGCAGGGATGCTGATCCATGGTGAGGGCAATGGCATGGATTATTGTTTTTAATTTTTCTTCCGGGGTCCGGAGCTGGTCGATAGTCTCTTTGAAACGGGCGGCCGCACCACCGATGATGTCGTGCAGCACCC
>CAZFXX010000367.1:0-3132 GCA_964522985.1 uncultured Desulfobacteraceae bacterium | reverse complement strand
AAAATCGGATTTAGACGGTCTCGTAAAAAGTTCAAATTCAAGGCGTGCAAATTTTATAATCATGAGGAGTACTTATCGTACGTTGAATGATTACGAAGTGCAACGCAACGCAGGAGTTGGACTTTTTACGAGACCGTCATGAAAGGAAGCGTTAATATGGTGAAACGATGGACGATATCCGCTACCCTCGGGCTGCTGTGCCTTTTTTTAAGTCTGCCGGCAGTGTCCTTGGCAACCGAAGATCTGCCCGGGGACCTGAAATGGCTGACCAATGATTCAGATTCTGTATTTGCGTCTCCCGATGCCCTAAAAGGCGGCATCCTCCGTAATGCCATACTCGATTTTCCCCTGACTTTCCGGGTGGTGGGGCCTGACTCCAACAGCAGTTTCAGAGGGGCGATTTTAGGCAATCAGTTGAGCCTCATCGGCATTCATCCCAATACCTTGAACACGATCCCCGAACTGGCCACCCACTGGGCCTATGGAAACGATAAAAAGACCATGTATTTCAAGCTGAACCCGGGGGCTCGCTGGTCCGACGGCGTGGCGGTGACAGCCGATGATTTTGCCTTTACCCTGGAATTCATGCGCTCAAAACATATTGTGGCGCCCTGGTATAATGATTATTATACCAAGGAGATCGAAAAGGTCATCATTTATGACGATCATACCCTGGCGGTGGTGAGCACCAAGGCCCAGCCGGACCTGCATCTAAAGCTGGGCCTCAGCCCTACGCCGCGTCATTTTTATGACACCCCGGACAAGGATTTTGTCAAAAAATACAATTGGAAAATTGTGCCCAATACCGGTGCTTACCAGATTTCAAAGGTCGAAAAAGGAAAGCAGGTCACCTTCAAGCGGAAAAAAGACTGGTGGGCAAAAGACCTGCGGTTTTTTAAACACCGATTTAATGTGGACACGGTGAAATTTTCCGTGGTCCGGGATTACAACCTGCTGTGGGAATATTTTAAAAAGGGCCGGGTGGATGTTTTTTCCATGGTCATGCCCAAGTTCTGGCATGTGCGCAGTCAAACGCCGGTGGTGGAAAACGGATACGTAAACAGGATATGGTTTTTCAACGATACCCAGCAATCGGCCATGGGGTTGTGGCTCAATCAGGACCGGGAGATTTTCAAAGACCCCAATGCCCGGTATGCCTTTGCCCATGCCATGAATATACAAAAGGTGATTGCACAGGTACTGCGCAATGATTATTTCAGGCTGGAGCACGGGTTTGTGGGCTATGGTCCCTATTCCAACACCACGATAAGAGCCCGACGGTTTGATCTTGAGCGGGTGGACCACTATATGCAGGCTTCGGGCTGGCAACGGGGCCCCGACGGGATCTGGCAGAAAAATGGACATCAGTTTTCCGTGGAGGTCTCCTACAGCCAGGATGCCCATACGCCTCGGCTGGTGGTCTTAAAGGAAGAGGCTAAAAAGGCGGGCATGGAACTGCGGCTTCAGCGCCTGGACCCGGCGGCCGCCTATAAAAAAGTCATTGAAAAAAAGCACGACGTGGCCTGGATGGCCTGGAGTACATCCTTGCGGCCCCAGTACTGGGAGCACTTTCATTCGGTGAATGCGCACAAGCCCCAGACCAACAACATCACCAACACGGATGATCCGGACATGGACCGCCTCATCGAGGCCTTTCGCGATTCTTTAGATGCGGATGAGCGAATCGAGCTGTCTCTCAAAATTCAGGAAAAAATTCATGCCACGGGTTGTTTTGTGCCGACATTTATGGTGCCCTATACCCGGGAGGCCTATTGGCGCTGGTGGCGCTTGCCCGAGGTTCCGGGGACCCGGCATTCGGGCAGTCTTTTCAGCCCCTTTGACAGCACCACCGGGGGCCTTTTCTGGTATGACAAGAAATTGCACGAGGAGACCAAAAAGGCGATGAAACAGAAAAAGAAATTTGCCCCGGTCACCATCATCGATGAAACGTTTAAAAAAATGAGAATTGACTATTGAAAAGTGAGAATTGAAGGAATTCTGTCGATTTTGATACGCCCGGTGAAATACGCTACGCTTGCCCTGCGGGATTTCACCGGGCACCCCTATTACGCATATTACAATGTGTCCTTTTGCTTTTCATAAAATAGATGGAGCGAAGCGAAACCACAAATTTTCACTTCTCACTATTCAATTTTTATTTTAATTGGTTTTCACTTTAGAGGGGATCTATTCATTTGAGCACTGATGTCATCTTACATGTAAAAAATCTTGTAACAGCCTTTGAGACCGAAGAGGGGCGGGTTCGGGCCGTGGAGGATGTGGGGTTTTCGGTGGCACCCGGTCAGACCCTGGGGATCGTGGGGGAGTCGGGGTGCGGCAAAAGTGTCACCGCGCTGTCCATTATGCGGCTGTTGCCAAAACCCTCGGGCATTATCGAGAAAGGGCAGGTTGTTTTCCGGGGGACCGATATCCTCAAACTTCCTGCAGATGCGCTGCATGAGATCCGGGGAAATCGGATATCCATGATTTTTCAGGAACCTATGACCGCCTTAAATCCGGTTCAAAAGATCGGGAAACAGTTAAGAGAGGTCTTCTGGCTCCACTACCCCGATTTCTCGGAACAGACGATTCGGGAAAAATCCATAAAGATGCTGAAAAAAGTGGGCATTTCCGAGCCCGAGGCCCGGTTGAATGAATACATGCACCAGATTTCAGGGGGCATGCGTCAGCGCATCATGATCGCCATGGCCCTTTTGTGTAAACCCGATATCCTCATTGCCGACGAACCCACCACGGCCCTGGATGTCACCATTCAGGCCCAGATTCTTGATTTGATTAAAAAAATGCAGCAGGACATGGGCATGGCGGTGATCTTTATTACCCATGACCTGGGCGTTATTGCAGAGGTCTGTGATGCTGTTTTGGTCATGTACGCGGGCAGGGTGGCCGAACAGGCCCTTGTGGGGGAATTGTTTAAAAACCCCCTTCATCCATATACTCGGGGGCTTTTATCATCGATTCCAAGGCTGGAAAGCCCCCGAAAGTCACAATTGAAGACGATTCCCGGGATGGTGCCAAGCCTTCTTGATTTGCCCAAGGGGTGCCGGTTTCGAAACCGCTGCAACCATGCCATGGAAAAATGCAAAACAGTGCCGCCGTTAAAAGATGAGG
>CAZFXX010000366.1:0-3156 GCA_964522985.1 uncultured Desulfobacteraceae bacterium | reverse complement strand
AGCCGATGCCGCCGCCAAGGAAAATACGGGTCCCCAGCCCGATGGTTTTAAAATACGGATCATTGAACAGGGGACTTAACTCGCCTGCTGAAGCGTAATTTGCATTGGCGGCCCCGGGCTTCAACGTGCCCATATAGGTATAAACCGTTTTGTCGGTTAAATTTACAGCGCAATTGTAATTCTGGTATGCATTTCTGGGGTTGCACAGCATGGCGTAGGGCAGGGATGATAGGGTAATTTCTTTTTCCAGATTTTTTCGGGGATAGCAGTCGGTACCATACCCGGTTGCTTTCAAGTGCACCTTTTTCCCGGCGGTGAGATCCTGAATGACATGACCGCCGCCATAGTTGAATTCACCGGGATAGACTTTGTTTAAAGGATCGTCCTCACACAGCTCGGTGGCCCCGATATAGCAGTCCACGGCCGCCACGCCACCATAGGCCGGCACATTGTTCAGCCAGCATTTGGAGGCTCGGATTCCGGGAACCGAATGACCGAAGTTGATAAAGGCGCCGGAGGAACACATGGGGGAAAACGTACCGGTGGTCACGATGTCCACATGCCGTGCGGTTTCAACAGCGCCGGCCTTTTTTACCATGCCGATGATCTCTTCGGCAGTTGCCACAATAACCTTTCCGGATTTTATCTTTGCATTGATTTCCTGGTAGGTTTTGTTGATTTTATATTTTTTCATTCGGGAAAAGCCCTTCCTGGTAATTTGCAATAAAAGTGGTTTAAAAAGTTATAAATTCCATAAGGCCGGGTTTCAACGTCTATTGATCATTTTTTAAAAAACCAATTCTCTCAAAAAAGGTCTTCGGTCGATTCGGTGGGCACAGCCCACCCTGCGATGGCTTGGATTCGAAACTTTTGAACAGTTACATTTTGTTTTTTATTTTAACCCTGCGGTAACGTCATTTATTTTAGTCATAACATTATTTTTGATCCACGTACCATCCCACCATTCAACCGGGTTTACAAAGGTATTATGGACCATCATACCAAAATGCAAATGGTCACCTGCAGCCATACCGGTCCGTCCGGTTTTGCCCAGAATGTCACCCTTTGCCAATACCTGTCCTTTCTCCACATCGATCCGGCTTAAATGGGCATACATGCTGAACAGGCCGAAACCATGGTCCAGCATAACGGTTTTGCCATAAATCCCTAAGGGGCTGCAAAAAACGACCCTGCCGGAATTGGATGCCGGTACAGCGGCTCTTTTTACCGAAGCCAAGTCGATTCCCATGTGGACCTGGTGATCAATTACCCGACCGTTGTGGACATATTCCCGTTGATCGGCGAATCCAGCCCGGCGGGCCGACCTGGGCAGCCTTGAAAAGGCTCCTTTCCAGAAGAGTCGATTTTCCGTTTTTTGGATGATGCTCATAATTTTCTTAAAATTGGCCTTGCGCAGGTCCCGGTTAATTTTAAGAAATTTTTCAACCGGGTCAAGGCCTGTGTCCTTGGAATCAGATATTTCGAATTCCGGCATTTTTCGAGCAAGAAACCGGTCTGAAATTTTGAGCGTATCTTTTTTAAAGGCCCTGCCCCTGATATAATACGGGAATTCGGTTTTGGTACTGTTCCCGGCTGAATCAACAGCCTTTAAAAAAAGTCGTGTATCCCTGCCCTGGGTATGATCCAAAGCAAAAAAGGCCAGAAAAATATCAGGGGTTGAAAAATATCCTGCGTGGCCCGGAAAAAATTTTTTCCCCACTTGAACACCGCTTTCAAGGCAGGGTTCAGAGAGACGGTAAACAGCCAGGGCCGATCCGCCCTGGGCGACATTATGGGAACGGCTGAGGACCTCCGCTTTTGGAGCGACGCTGTCGATTATAACCTGTTTTCGAATATCGGTCCTGTTTCCCTTACCCCATTTTCGCCAGGAAAAATCCCCTGCGACCAGGTGCAGGACTGCCTTGCCGTCTTTGATTCCCAGTTTTGCAGGTTCAAACAGGACATCGGCGTCAGTCATATTGTCAGTGCCACCTTTCAAAAAACCAGCAGAGGGAAAATCGCGTTCAAACAAAATAGTTTCTTTGTCGTTTTGCAGACAGCTTAGCCGTACCTGTTTGATGCCGCTTTTGGTATCGGATACGTGGATATGAATTGTTTGAGACACACCGATTGCCGGTCCTTCCGGCAACGGTCCTACCGAGGGCTTCTCGCCTTCCATGCGTATGAGCAGAAGCCATGCAAGCGGCACGATGATGGTTATGGAGACGATTGTAAGCAGCCATGCTTTAAAATTCTTTTTCTTGGATTTCAATTGGTTACACCACACTCCTTTTGATTAAATTACTATGGGATAATAACAGTTTGCGTAAATGTAATCAAGACCTGATTTCCTTTTTCGCTGCTTGACTTTTCAATACCTGCACGATAAATAACGAAATAGAAACGCTCACAGCATCCGGCGGCCGGATACTGTAGATTTGCCGGCGAATCAACCCGTACACCTGATTAAAAGTATTAATGGATAAAAATAAAAAATGAATAACCGTTCTTGCGTTTGTTTCCAGTTTGAAAATCTTGCTACCAGGATGCAAAATCAACAAATTACAAACTACCTTAAGATTGGTAATGAAAGATGCTAAATTATGAACCACATTGTTAAAACAGGCCCTGTTTCAATCGGCAGGGGATGTCCACTGGTATTGATTGCAGGCCCTTGTGTCATCGAAGATTATAAAATAACTTTTAAAATTGCCCATTTTTTAAAAGAACTTACGGATAGCCTGGACATCGGGTTTATATTTAAGGCCTCCTATGACAAGGCAAACCGGACCTCGATCAGCGCCTACAGAGGTCCCGGGCTAAAGGAGGGTATCAATATTCTCGGTCAGATCAAAAAGGAGCTGGATATTCAGATTATTTCGGATGTTCATTCTGTTGAGGAGATTGCTGAGGCTTCACAAATACTTGATATAATTCAAATTCCAGCATTTTTATGCCGCCAGACGGATTTAATTCTGGCGGTTGCCAAAAGGGGCAAGACCGTCAATATCAAGAAGGGGCAGTTTATGGCGCCCTGGGATATGGCCAATGTGGTGAACAAAGCCACCTCTACCGGTAATAACCGAATTTTGTTGACTGAACGGGGGGTGATGTTCGGCTATAATAATCTTGTGGTGGATTTTCGGGGGTTGAAGA
>CAZFXX010000365.1:0-3163 GCA_964522985.1 uncultured Desulfobacteraceae bacterium | reverse complement strand
CCGTGAAGTAATCTGATCGCCCGGCCCAGCGCCTTCTGCCTTCAGCCTAACCGACTAAAATAATTACAACAAATCCGCTTTTTTGAGTATCTCCCTTATTTCCAGCCACTCTTTTTCGCTTAACGGCAGCAGCGGGCGCCGGGGTTCTCCGCCAAAGTATCCCAGCAGGTCCAGAGCGGCCTTGAGCCCGGCGATACCATAGGTTGCCGTCACGGCCTTGTTCACTGGAAGCAGTTTCAACTGCAGGTCCCTGGCGGCCTGATACTCACCGGCCCTTAAAAATTCCAGAATTTCCACACAACCCTGCGGTGCAACATTGGCGCATGCCAGTACGCCGCCGACACATCCTAACGCCAGTGCACCGAACAATGCCCCGGCAGTGCCGACCAACACCTGAAAATCAGGAGCCGCCAGATTCAGATATTCTCCAAGCTGGGCCACATTGCCGGAACTGTCCTTGATGCCTGCGATATTGGGATGCTTTGAAAGTTCAGCCACCAGGTCGGCGTCAAGATTGATATGCGTAAACTTGGAAACATTGTAAAGCAGAATCGGAATCGGGGAATCGTCGGCAACATCGGTATAATAGAGGGCAAGGGCTTCATTATTCATCTTCCCGTGGTAATAATGGGGAGATATCACCAAAGCCGCATGGGCCCCTGCCTCTGCACAGTCACAGGTCAATTCGATGGTTTGTCCTGTGGATTCACATCCGGTGCCTGCAATGACGGTCATTTCTTCAGGCACAGCCTCTACGACCGTTTTGACAGTTTCACTTTTTTCCTTTTCCGAAAGATAAACATATTCGCCATTGGAGCCTATGACTACAATGCCGCTAATAACGGTTGTGCACCATTTTTTATATTGGATGTCAGCTTGTCATGGGCAACCCGCCCCCCTTCAAAAGAAGTAGGAATGGGTAGAAATACCCCGCTCAGATTGATGTTTGTCATTTATTTATATTTTTTTAGTAACGTTTACGGGTTCAAATGACAATCTATTCTTTTTTCTTTCCGTTTATAACATTTTCAAGTAAAAAAGAAAATGCGTTATCTGGTTTCAAATTTCGACATCCTGAATCAGACAAAAAAGAAAAATATGACAAATCAGAAAAAGATGAGACAGCAAGTGCTGCTGGACCCGGCCGTGGCAGGTCCCTTGTTCATGCTGTCAGCTGCATTGTTGTTTACCATGCTCAACATATTAATCAAACTGCTGAACCCGACGTATTCAATCTGGCATATTGGATTTTTTCGGTTTCTCGGCGGTCTCATACTGATTCTCACGATCTTCGGTCGTCATCAGAATCCCTACAAGGGAAATAATGTCCGGTTGCTTATCGTGCGGGGATTTGCCGGATCAATTGCATTTGTGTCGTTGATTACAGCCATACGTCTTTTGCCGATATCCACGGCCATGGTTATTTTCTACTCCTATCCCGCTTTTGCCGCAATTTTTTCTTTTCTGATTTACGGCGAAAAAATTGGCATACTTGAAATTGCCTGCATTACCGCCATCATGATCGGCATCGCCATACTATTTGATTTTAACTGGTCATGCGGGATAACAGGACAGATTATGGCGCTTGTGGGCGGTGTGTTTGCAGGACTGACCGTAACCCTGATCCAGACCCTGCGGAAAAAAAACGGTCCGGTAATCATCTACTTGTATCTATGCACCATGGGCGCGCTGGTAACTTTGCCGAAATTTATCACAGATCCGATCATACCGGCGACGACCGTGGAGTGGGTCATGATTGCAGGTATTGTATTCTCATCATTTACGGCCCAGTTGTTGATGAATCAGGGCTTTTTTTACTGCAGAGGATGGGAAGGCGGCGTATTCATGTCCAGTGAAGTGATCTTTACCGCCATCGTGGGTATTGTATTCCTGGGAGATCCCGCCACCTGGCGGTTCTGGATCGGAGGGCTCTTGGTCCTCGGCAGCGTAATCGCCTTAAACCGCCTGAAAGCCAGTGCGCAGAAACTTTTGCAGCCAAAACAAAATAATCTTTAAGACCAAAGGCATAGCTAAAGGTAGAGCTCAAAAATTCAAAACGGAAAAGCACCGTAATAACATCGAATCGCCCCTTGAAGATTGGGGCCGACTTCTAAAAGATAATGCCGCTTCTTCAGCAATAGTTGACCGCCTGCTTCACCATGACCATTTGTTGACAGGCGAGCTTGGTTGTTCTCTTTTGAACAGATTTTGAATTTTCTATTGACTTATATGGGGCTATGAATTACATTGTATTACAAATAAATACAGTGGAGGCAATGAAACATGAGTACCGCACTTTCAGTAAGATTACCGGAAAAACTTGCAAAAGAACTTAGCAGCATCGCTTTAGCTACAGAACGGTCTAAATCTTTCCTTGTACAAAAAGCGCTTGAAAGTTATTTGCAAGACCAGGCCGATCTACAAGTAAGTCTTGACCGTCTCCGTGATACTTCTGATTCTGTAATATCGATAGAAGAAATGAGAAAAGAGATTGGCTTATAATATTACATTCAAAAGGTCTGTTGCAAAAGACTTGAAAAAAATTGATCATTCAGAAGCTGACCGAATTTTGGAAAAAATATCCTCAGAGCTTCCTAAGCAAGCGGACGAATTACCAGAATTAAAAGGTCAATTTGCTGGTTTGAGAAAATATCGGATAGGAAACTATCGTATTATCTTTGCAATTATTGATGACGCCATCTTGGTTCTTAGAATTCAACATAGAAAAGATGGTATATAAGAAGTGAGAGAACAAGATATTCCTGTGGCCCGGCCCCTATTCCAAGTCAGCACACTCTCAGGCAGAATAGTCGTGATGGGCAGCAACCCCGGGCACATCCGCGAGGACATCCATGTAGGCCTTCCCCGGCCGAGAAAAATGAAGACACAGGCGTTTGTCTCTTTCAGCCGCAAATTACATAAACAGCTTCGCGACTGAAAGGATATTAAGTGTTGAATCAATATCGGCCAAGACAAGGGCGGTTCATTCACCGCCCCGTCAAAGGCTCTGGGCAGGCCTTTTAATTATCTTTCGTAAATACTTCCTTAGGTCGCATCGTGGTGCCGGTGGCGTTGGGAAAATCCGCTGCCTTGTAGGCCTTCTGGTTTTTATCAATAAGGTGCCTTGATTCTTCCATAAAATTGCTGTAGCGTTTTTTGCATT
>CAZFXX010000364.1:0-3187 GCA_964522985.1 uncultured Desulfobacteraceae bacterium | reverse complement strand
TGGTCGACAAACAGCCACAATTTCATGAAGAACGGCGGATTTTAACACCCTTTATCAGGTACGAAATTTTACTAACGCTACTGATTTTTGGATCAGGTAAAAGATACAACTCGGATTCCAAGAATTTTAATCGGACACTACTGGATAAAAATGATGAACCCGTAAAAAGTCCCGGTTTTTCATTTTGGACACAATATATGGACTTAAATACTTCTGTTAGGACTATATATTGTAGGCAGAAATCGTTTTTCCGAATTTTTACGAGATCATCAAAAATAATACTTGACAAAAAAATTCTTTCCAGATACTAAATTATAAAATTTAACAAACGATAGGTAGAATATAAAGCCCTCTTCAAATATAGTCTTGGTACGTTAAGGGTGTTTTATTTGGGAAAATCAAGACGGATATCTATGCGTTTCTCATCGAGATTAATAACAGCACAGGGGAATTAGAAAAAGCCACTTAATTGCATCAGTAAGTGTCCTCAAAAAACATAGAAAATTAATCGAAAATCACGAGGTCTGAACTATGAAACTTCGACTCAAAGCCCTCACTGAAAATGAAATCGACCGAATCCATGCCGCATCTTTGAAGATTCTGAAAGATACCGGATGTGTGTTCCACAGCGAAGAGGCCCTTGGAATATTGAAACAACACGGGGCCCGTGTCAGCAACAAAACGGTTTATTTTTCATCTGAGATGGTTGAAACCGCCCTTGGCCGCGTTCCGCCGGTTTTCAAATGGACCGCCCGCAACCACAAACGCTCCACCACCATTGGTGAGGGCGGCTCTCGGCTGGCGCCCAATGCAGGCAACATCTATGTCCAGGACTTAGACCATGGCCGGCGACAGGCTACATTGCAGGATGTCGGCCGGATTCAGACCATTCACCAACTCAGCGATGTAACTGATTTCGTCGGCAACAACCCCTGCGACCCGAGCGATGTGGATCCAGCCAAAAAGCACTTGCACATCACCTACGAAATCCTCAAGCACACCGACAAACCGCTGATGAGTTATTTCGGACCCTATCCCGGTCAGACCACCGAAATCCTGCAGATGGTGAAAATCGCCTTTGGTGATGACGATATCCTCACACGGAAGCACGTCATCGGACTCGGCGTTCCGCCTACAAGTCCGCTTTCCTATGAACAGGATGTGCTGCATTCCATCACCGAATTCGCACGAAATAACCAACCGGTACTGATCGTGCCGGCTGCAATGGGCGGCGTGACAGCGCCTATCAATCTGATGGGTATTGCGCTACAGCAAAATGCCGAACTTCTGGCCGGCACGGTCTACGTTCAAATGGTGAACCCGGGCAACCCCGTGGTTTGGACCCCCAGTTCTACGGTGGCCTGGCTGCGGACTGGCAGCTACAACACCGGTACGCCGGAAGCCATGCTGCCGAACCTTGCCATCCTTCAGATGGCCCGGGATTTCTACCACTTGCCGACCCGGAATATGGCGGGTCTGACGGATTCCAAGGCGGTGGATTGCCAGGCCGGCTACGAAACCATGCAAAACCTGACCCTGGCCATGCTGGGCGGGGCTCAAATCATCTATGAAGCTCTGGGTGTGCTGGACAGCATCATGACCACCTCCTATGAAAAAATTATTATCGACGAAGAACTGTATCGTCGTGCAAAGCGTATCTGTGAGGGGCTGGACACCTCTGACGAAGCTTTCTCCCTGGATCTCATCGAAGAGGTCGGATGCGGGGGAGAATATTTGAGCCATCCCAGCACGTTGGCCAAGGCCAGAGATATGTGGCAGCCCTCTGTATCGAATTGGAACAACTACACCGATTGGGAAAAAGACACGTCCCGGGAGTTGCTTGCCCAGGCCAACACCATCTGGAAGCGGCGCCTGCAAGACGCACCTGAGACGTTTATGGATGTTACGCTGGGTAGAGACTTGAAACAATTCGTCCGATTGCACCAGTAAGCGCCCGGCAGTTTTGGATATCGTTCCGTGCATTCCGATTCTGCGCCAACATCCGTCATTGATTGTCTGCCCAAAGGGGGCGATGATTTGTTTGCATCACCACAAACAGAAGCATGCAAGCTTAACCTTAAACAGCATCTTGGAAGACAAACAACCCACCAAAAGGAGGAGAAAAAATGTATACACGAAAGGCTACATTTATTTTTTTTATGGCGTTACTATTGGTTACCATCCCTCTGATCAGCGCTTTTGCGGAGGATTTGCCCAAACGGACCGTGACAATCGGTTATTCGGGACCCTTGACGGGCAGTGCCGCTTCCTGGGGCCTGTCCGTGGGTAATGCGATAAAATACTATGCGGAGCAGAGCAACAATGCCGGAGGCATGAAACTCGGGGGAGAACTGGTTTTTTTCAAGGTTATTGCCATGGACGACAAATATCTGCCGTCCGAGACAGTCGCCAACGTTACAAAGATGATCCACGTAAACGATATAGACTACCTGTTTATCGAAAGTGGCGCGGGAACCATGGCCATAAGGCAAATGGCCACTGAAAGAAAATTGTTGACCTTCAGCGGCGGGTGGGCGGATTTCCTTGGCCCGAAGCACCCCAGATTGTTTCGAGTCATCATCGATCACAATGCATCGACCTTATCACTGGCCATTTATATCAAGAAGAACTACCCGCAAGTAAAGACGGTGGTTTTGATGAATATGGACAATGACACCGGTTCTGCAATCGCCAAGGGTGCGACGGCAATTTGGGAAGGGATGAACGTGGAAGTGCTTGACAGTTTGCTGTATGACATTGGTACGATTGACTTCTTTCCAGTGGTTACAAAGCTTCTGAATAAAAAGCCGGATTTTATTGATCTCGGCGCTGTCCCGCCGGCCGATGTTCCCCTGATCGTAAGAGCCGCCCGGGATCTGGAATACAAGGGCGACTTCGCTCATGGCGGGATGCCGGACGTTCCCATCGATGGCGTACTTGCCACCGGCATCGTTCTTGGAGATCCCAAAGAATCTCCGTTCCAACAAGAATACCGCAAGGCATACATTGCAAAACACGGTGAACTGCATTCCTGGTGGGAATTCTATGGTAGCGGTATATATCCATTCTTCAAAAACTTTCTAATAGATGCCGACAGCGCCGATCCTGAGGTGGTGTACCAGACCATCTCCGCGCCAGGCTATTCCTTCGATACCTGGTGGGGGCGTTCCTTCTGGTACGGTAAGGA
>CAZFXX010000363.1:0-3202 GCA_964522985.1 uncultured Desulfobacteraceae bacterium | reverse complement strand
ATCGGGGAACTGCCCTTGGAACTGCAGCCCAAACTGCTCAGGGTGATCCAGGATGGTGAGTTTGAGCGGTTGGGCAGCTCCGATACGATCAAAGTTGATGTACGGGTAATTGCCGCCACCAATCGCAACCTGGAAGAGGAAGTCCGTAAGGGCCGGTTTCGGGAAGATCTTTGGTACCGGCTAAATATTTTTCCGTTTACGGGGCCCCCGCTGAGAGACCGGATGGAAGACTTTGCCTTGCTGGTGTATTTTTTCGGGCATAAAATATCCAAGCGACTGGGGAAATCCATTGAAAGCATCCCGGTGAGCGTCATGAATATCTTGCAGGAGTATCACTGGCCCGGCAATATCAGGGAGCTGGAAAACGTTCTGGAACGGGCGGTGATCAACTCTTCGGGGCCCAAACTGCACTTGGTGGATGATCTGAAGAAACCACATAGGGATTTAACGACCACCCAAAAAACGCTGGAAGAAGTCGAACGCGACCATATGGTCCGGGTACTTGAGCAGACCAATTGGAAAGTGAGTGGCAAAAACGGGGCTGCAGAAATTCTTGGGCTCAACCGCAGCACCCTGCGCGCCCGTATACGAAAATTGGGTATTCACCAGCCATAAGCATGTGGACCTATTCGTTTTGTTGCTCGAGCCATGATATCTAAAACGAAAACCGGACCTTGTACCACCATCTGAAGGTAAACGGTTAAAGAACAATTTTCCTGCAAACGCGCCTGTTCCTCGTGGCTTTTCACAAGCAACCAACAGTCTGTCAATTTGTATTCCTTCACGCAGAACTGTAATCACCACTTCAAGGGTGATAAAAATGGCCATATATGACCATTGGTCATATATGGCCATTTTTATTGCACTAGCTCATCCCTCCTCGATCCACCTCTTTAATAAAATATTGCTTTTAATATCAATTTGTTAGGTTAATATAAGTTGAATTAAGTCTGCATGGCACGAAGTGTGAAACTATGATTATGGAAGGTTTGAATATTTTTGATAGCAGGCTGGCGGGAAAATACCCAGGCTATCGTAAGCCGTGTGTCTTGTCTTTGATGAGAGGAAGGCTCTCGTGATCATTATTAGGATAACCATGAATGCACTTATAGAAAAGCGGACAGAGGTTATGCAAACACTTCTCTCAATGATTGAACCAACCGAAAATGAGAGGGGCTGTCTGGGCTTTCACGCCTTCGGGGACATCGAAGACAGGAACGGTTTCGACCTGATCGCGGAGTGGAAAACTCGCGAAGATCTGGAGCATTATATTAGGTCCGACAGATTCAGTGTTTTGCTTGGAACAAAAAGTCTCTTAGGCGAACCGCCGCAAATTGAAATCCACACGATTTCCCATTCGGAAGGACATGAGGCCATTGACGCCATTCGGAGCAAAAGAACCCAATAAAGTTTATTTGGATCGATACGGTTGGTTTGCCGTTCTGGCATGTGATAGCCCGCCGCAAGGAGTCTCATAATATGAACGTTCTTCTTATTTACCCTAAATTTCCAGATACTTTCTGGTCGTTCACATACGCCTTAAGTTTTATCGGAAAGAAAGCAGCCTTCCCACCACTTGGTCTGCTCACCGTCGCGACCCTTTTACCCGAGGAATGGCCCCCAGCGCCTTGTGGACGTAAATGTGGATAGCCTCACGGATAAAGACCTTAACTGGGCGGACATAGCCTTTATCGGCGGCATGGCGGTTCAGCGGAAATCGGCCAGTCTAATTATTGCCCGTTGTAACGCTTTGAATTTAAAAGTTGTAGCCGGAGGGCCACTTTTTACTTCTGAGCCCGATGAATTCAAGCAAGTGGATCATCTCGTACTCGACGAAGCGGAACTCACACTGCCTGTTTTTTTGTCGGACCTGCACAACGGACAATCGAAAAAAATCTACAGGGCTTCGTGTTTCTGCGATCTTGGCGACACCCCGTTCCCCTCGTGGGATCTTATAAAAATGAAACGATATGCGTCCATGAACATTCAGTTTTCCAGAGGATGCCCGTTCAACTGTGAATTTTGCAATGTGACGACTTTATTCGGTAACCGGTCGCGCTTAAAAATATCTCAGCAAATCATCTCGGAACTGGACCGTATTTATGCTGCCGGCTGGCGGGGCAGTATATTTTTTGTTGACGACAATTTTATCGGCAATAAGGGCTACCTTAAAAGATATTTGCTTCCGGCCCTGATCAAATGGCGCCAAGATAAAAAGGGATGTATTTTTTTCACCGAAGCCTCCATCAATCTCGCCGATGACCCTGAACTCCTGGACCTGATGGTAACGGCCTGCTTTGATTCCGTTTTTATCGGCATCGAGTCTCCCGATGAGGTCAGCCTTACCGAATGTCATAAAATCCAGAACAAAAACCGGGATCTCCTGGAAAGTGTCAAGATTATCCACCGTTCAGGGTTACAGGTGATGGGCGGCTTTATTGTGGGCATGGACAGGCTTTTGAACGGGTATCAATCGATTATGAAACATATTTATTCTCCTAAAAATTACTACCGGCGGGTCAGAACTTTACTGGACCTGAAGGTGACTGAAATCAACCAGCCGCTAGATATCCAGCGGTTACTTTCACTCTTTCGATCCGCTTTCCGGCTTGGAGTTTTGGGGAAGGAGCGGTTTCAATACTGGCAACTTTTACTCTGGACACTGCTCCGCCGCCCCAGACAGATATCAGTGGCAATAACGCTATCAATATACGGTTATCATTACCGTAGAATATGCGAACAATATATTTTTTAGGTCGGGCTGCATGCGGATCCCTTGCAGGAATGAAGTGATATCCGGAAAAAATGCAAAGGACTTTCATATCCAAAGAAAACGGACAGGGTCGATGACCTCATGCAACTCATACGTCGCAAGGTCATCACAGGCAGAAACATCACAACATAATTCAAGGAGGTATTATCAATGAAACCAGAAAATTCAGCAAAAATTAAGTATGGAGTTTGGGGCATTATTTGCGGAGGAATCATCGCCATGATTATCGGCTTTGCGTGGGGGGGGTGGTCAACCTCCGACACGACCAAAACGAAGACCCAAGAAGCGGTCTTGGCGAGTCAGGCGGCGATCTGCGTCGCTCAATTTATGAAGCAACCGAATCATGAGGAGAAACTTAAAGAATTAGGGGAAATAGATTCATGGAAGAGAGCTGAATTCATTGAAAAGGGTGGCTGGGATAAAATGCCC
>CAZFXX010000362.1:0-3223 GCA_964522985.1 uncultured Desulfobacteraceae bacterium | reverse complement strand
ACGTTTCTTTTATTTGAAACTTTCATACAATCATGCGACCTTGAAATCATTTTTAGCACACGGGTTTGACAGATACGGTCAAACGTAAAAAATAAAATCAGTTTGTGCTAAAAAAGTCGATAGCCGCTTTTCAAAACATTCTTTCACCTGGAAGCAACTTTTCTTGAACAAAGCATCAGCTGTCCCTGAAGAATTATGACCGCTTCGATTTCCGGCTTGACAGCAATACAATTTGCTTGCTATAAATTACCATAACGGCAATTTGGTTTTTATATTTTAACATGCGTTAAATTGAATTTTTTATACTTGAAATATTGATTCCGATCTAATTTATCTCACTCGGCCCAGCGGGCATTAGCTTCAGTCAACTACAAATAAACCGCAGCGTAGCGTTTACGGCGATACAGACCAACTTTGGTTTATGCGTTGACTATTTACCAAAATATGATAAAGCAAAAAAAGAAAAAGCCCGGGAAACTGTTGTTTAATATAAGACACAACCGGGCCTGGTCTGAGGATCTTTCTTTTGTAATGCAACTGGGCCTAACAATGGCCGGGTGCATTTTTTTTTGTTTTTTTATAGGTCGAATGCTGGATAACTTTTTCGGGACCAGGGGAATATTTCTAACAATTTTTATTTTTTTAGGAATTATCGGAGGCGCCAGCGTTGTCTATCGACAGATCATGAAAATGGTAACGCCGGAGCAAAATAAAAATAAACCATCAGGACATCTGTAAAAATGGAACAGCTTAGACAAATTCAGAAAAAATACTGTTCCCGTGCAATCATTATTGCAATTATTGCCGGGTTTTGTTTTATCATTGCAGGTTACCGGCCAATTGGAAAAGGACTGGTCTTCGGGACGTTGTTCAGCATTGTCAATTTTATCTTAATTGGTGAGACCCTCCCCATGCGAATCAACAAAACCCGGAAAATGACGTGGCTTCTCACTTTTGGATCCATCTTTTTCAGATATGGTCTGATGGCGATTCCACTGGTTCTGGCAATCAGGCTGGACCAGTTCAACCTTTTTGCGGTAATCGCCGGACTTTTTCTGGTCCAGGCGGTTATACTCGGTGATCATTTGCAGCATCTCTTTTTTCCAGTTCGAGAAAATCAACCCCAAGGTGATTAACCCCAATTATGGAAGAATTAGGTAAAATCCATCAACTCATCGTTCCGCTTTTCGGGCATAATATGGTATTTAATCTGGAAGTCATCTTCATGACCTGGATTGTAATAGCCATTTTGATTCTCTTTGGTATCGCCACAACCCGAAAAAAAAGCATGCTTCCCGGATCACTCCAGGTAATCGGGGAATTATTTGTGGCCCAGCTTTATGACCTGACCGAAGACGCCCTGGACCGCAAACTGGCCAAAACCTATGCGCCGTTGATATTCGCGCTGTTTCTGTTTCTGGTTCTGGGCAACTGGATCGGCATGGTCCCTCATCTGGGGGAGCCCACCAAAGATCTTAACACGCCTTTAAGCCTTGGTCTTATGGCTTTGTCATTGCCCACTATGCCGGGATCAAAAGCAAGGGCTTCAAAGCGTATGCCAAAGAGTATTTCGAACCGATTTTTTTCATGATGCCGCTGAATGTGATCGGAGAACTGGCCAAAATCGTATCCATCTCCTTTCGCCTGTTCGGTAACATCATGGGCGGTTCGATTATTATCCTTGTGGTATCTCATCTAACCTGGAGTATTGTGTTTCCTCCTTTTTTAAATGCTTTTTTCGGACTGTTTGTGGGCGCAATTCAGGCCTTTGTTTTTACCATGCTTACAGTCGTATATATTTCGGTTCAGGTAAAATAAATTATGGCCTACGATATTCAAACCTGGGTAAGTGTGGCGGCCTATATCGGCGGCGGAGTCGCCATAGGGTTAGGCGCTGTCGGTGCGGCAATTGGTGAAGGGTATACCGCAGCATTTGCAAGTTCGGCAATTTCACGGAGTCCCAACCTTTCCGGAGAAATTTTTAAATCAATGCTGGTGGGCCAGGCCATTGCTGAATCCGCCTCCATATTTGCGCTTGTTATTGCAATGATTTTGCTATTTTCAGATTTCAGTTCACAGAGCTCTCTGATGATATTTGTTCCGATATCTGCAGGGCTATCTATGGGGTTTGGTGCCATTGGATCGGGGGTCGGTTCAGGTTTTCCTGCCGGTGCCGCTTGCACGGGAATATCAAGGCAGCCGGCCATGAGCGCAAGGCTGACGACCAATATGTTGATCGGTTCAGCAGTTTGCCAGACGCCGGCAATATTTGCTCTGGTGACATCTTTTATCTTATTATTTACCAATTTTTCTTCATCTCCCGTATCGCCGACCTGGGCAGCTATACTTGGCGCAGGTTTGGCATCCGGTTTAGGCGCAATTGGCTCCGGACTGGGTGGAGGATTAGTTGCAGGCGCAAGTTGTGAAGGAATTGCAAGGCAGCCCAAGTCTGAAACTACCGTTACTAATGTTATGCTTCTTGGGCAGGCAGTCACACAAACAACGGCAATATATGGTCTCCTGGTTAGTTTTATCCTTTTGTTTAAAATTTTTGCGCCGACTGATTCCATCGCAGCTGCAATGGCATTGCTTGGAGCGGGAATATCGATCGGGCTGGGTGCAATCGGCCCCGGCATTGGTGAAGGATTTACTGCGAAAAGCGCTGTGGCAGCTATTGCGAAAAACCAGAAAGCAACCGGTGAAATAACAAGGGTAATGCTTGTCGGCCAGGCCGTTTCCGAATCTACCGGGATATACTCTTTAGTCATATCTTTAGTATTGATTTTTGTTATTTAATATAATTTTTTTATCAATCGTTAAACAAGGAGAAAAAAATGGCAATTGAAGGTGCGGATATCATCAAGGCGGCGGCATTCTTAGGGGCTGGATTGTCCATGGGACTCGGCGCTATAGGACCCGGTGTCGGAGAGGGCATGGCAGCAGCAAAGGCATGTGAAGCCATAGGCAAAAACCCCAGAGAAGCGGGCCTACTTACACGAACAATGCTTGTCGGGCAGGCAGTATCCGAGTCCACCGGAATTTACTCCCTGGTCATTGCGCTGCTGCTTTTGTTTGTAGTTTAATTGCCGAAGTAACAAGCCTGCAGTAAATTCAGCACAAAGGGCGATTACTCAACCGGTCAATAAACTATGCATTGGCCGACACGTGCTACACGGCACGACAATGAAAACAGGAAAATTTATTTCTTTAAATATAGTTTAAT
>CAZFXX010000361.1:0-3227 GCA_964522985.1 uncultured Desulfobacteraceae bacterium | reverse complement strand
TGCGGCCATAGCGGATGGCCCGGCGCATGATCCGGCGCAGCACATATCCCCGGCCCTCGTTGGAGGGCAGAATGCCGTCACCGATTAAAAAGGCCGCGGCCCGGCTATGGTCCGCAATCACCTTCATGGCCACATCGGTTTCAAGGAACTGGCCCAGACGTTTGCCTGAGAGTTCTTCGGCCTTGTTGATAATCGGCAGCATCAGGTCGGTTAGAAAATTATTGGGAACATCCTGCATGATTGAGGCCATCCGTTCCAGTCCCAGCCCGGTGTCAATGCTCGGTTTGGGTAGTGGGGTCATTTTTCCGGATGCATCCCGGTTAAACTGCATGAAAACCAGGTTCCAGATTTCCAGGAAACGGTCGCATTCGCATCCCACGGCACACTCGGGCCGTCCACAGCCAAAAGCCTTTCCTCTATCCAGATAGATTTCACTGCACGGGCCGCAGGGGCCGGTATCGCCCATGGACCAGAAATTTTCCGCTTCACCGAGCCGAACGATCCGATGGGCCGGCACACCGATTTTTTCATGCCACAGATCATATGCCTCATCATCATCCAGGTAGATGGATATCCACAGTTTGTCAGGATCCAGTCCATAACCGTTGGTCAGAAGGTCCCATGCAAATTCAACGGCATTTTCCTTGAAATAATCTCCAAATGAAAAATTGCCCAGCATTTCAAAGAAGGTGTGGTGCCGGGCTGTGTAACCTACATTTTCCAGATCATTATGCTTGCCGCCGGCCCTGACACACTTTTGGGAAGTGACGGCACGCACATAGTTTCTTTTTTCCTCGCCGAGAAAGGTGCGTTTAAACTGTACCATGCCGGCATTGACAAAAAGCAGGGTGGGGTCATCCTGGGGAACAAGCGATGAGCTTCTAATCTTCCGGTGATTGTGTTTTTCAAAATATTCCAAAAATAGTCTGCGTATTTCATTGCCTGTCATGAGATGCTCCATGAAATTGATCTATTGTTTCGTGTTACAGGTTACAAGTTTTTCCTATTTTTTATTTTTTATTTCCTGTTGCCTGTTTTCCACTGGTGGGGCTTCTTTTTTTGCAAGCCCGATTTTTTCACGTATTTTGTCGTATATGGACGCGTAGATATCAGGATTTTCGTCCATAAATTTTTTTACATTTTCGCGACCCTGTCCGATTCGTTCCCCATTGAAGCTGTACCAGGCACCGCTCTTGTCCACCACTTCGGCCTGTACCCCGATATCCAGCAGATCGCCGGTTTTGGATATTCCCTCACCATACATGATATCAAATTCAGCCTCTTTAAAGGGCGGCGCTATTTTGTTTTTGACCACCCGCACACGGGTGCGGTTGCCCACGACTTCCTGACCGTTTTTAATGGCGGCGAGACGCCGGATATCGAGCCTTACCGAGGCATAAAATTTCAGGGCATTGCCCCCGGTGGTGGTCTCCGGATTTCCGAACATCACACCGATTTTCATCCGGATCTGGTTGATAAAAATCATGGATGTCATAGTCTTGCCGATGGTGCCGGTCAGCTTGCGCAATGCCTGAGACATCAGCCGGGCCTGAAGCCCCATGTGGGAATCACCCATCTCTCCTTCAATTTCAGCACGCGGCACCAGGGCTGCGACCGAATCGATAACCAGTATATCCATGGCACCGCTCCTGACCAGCATGTCGGAGATTTCCAGGGCCTGCTCTCCGGTATCCGGTTGAGAAACCAGCAGTTCATCACAGTTGACCCCCAGTTTTTTTGCATATGACGTATCCAGGGCATGTTCGGCATCGATAAAAGCGGCAATCCCGCCCTGCTTCTGAGCTTCGGCAACGGCATGCAGGGCCAGGGTTGTTTTGCCGGATGATTCCGGTCCGAAAATTTCGATCACTCTGCCGCGGGGCAGGCCGCCAATACCAAGTGCCCTGTCCAGTGCAATGGAACCGCTTGAAATAGTTGGTACATCCATAACGGCCCGGCTACCAAGCTTCATGATGGAGCCTTTGCCGAACTGGCGCTCGATCTGAGTCATTGCAGATTCTATGGCTTTTTCCCGGTCGGGTATGTTACTCATGTGTATTCTCCTTGGCCTGTCGATGGTCAGGCGGTATAAGTTTTTTAAAGGTTTATGCTTGCAAGTTTTGTGTAGACTGCGCCTAAAGGTTGCAGGTCGCTTTTAAATAAAGTCAGTTTATCGGCCGCAAACGGATCGGATTTGAAATTCCGGCAAGCCGTAATTGCGCGGTCCAGTTTTCTGGTATCTGTTTTTCCCTTAATGCGTCCTATTGTCAGGTGGCCCTTAAATTTTCGGGATTCTCCCGGGAAACCAAGTTTTATAAGACCGACATTCAGATATTGATGAAGTTTTACAAGCGCGTCAATCTGGCCGGTCAGCCCGGTATAGATGATACGGGCACGGCTGAGACCGGGAAAAACACCCACGGCACCGGCCGACAGGAAAAAAGGCGTTTGTTTCATGGCTGCCGATTTAATTGCAGCGATGATATCGGCTACATCATCCGGATGTATTTCACCTAAAAATTTCAGGGTCAGGTGAATATTCTCGGGGCGTACCCAGCGTACCCTGAGTCCATAGGCTTTTAAATCTTCCTGAATACTGTCAATGGCCGAGATGATCACCTGCGGTAGCGGAAATGCGATAAATGCCCTTATGGTTTTTCGACACATCTCCGACCCCGTCAAAATGCCTTCCCACCGCCGGTGGAGGGGAGTGTCATCTGGGGTTCACCCAGTAAAAATTTGTCGTTTACGATCCATTTTTTCAGGGTTTCAGCAATTTCCCGAGCTCTTACCATGCTGGACAGGGGAACGGTGGACACCTGTTTGCCGTTCAATTCGATATGACCGCTTTTCAGTTCCGCGTAACTGATCTGTTTTAAACTTTTTGCATTACCGGCCGGATAATCTCTACCATAATCGATCACCTGGGTAAATATTTCTTCATCTGAAATAGCGGTATGCTGAACCATTTCCTCATTCAAGATGGGAATCGGAATACCCAGGCCCACAGCCAGAGAGGCGCCGTACCCTTGAATACTGACACCCACCAGCCATTTGGGGCTCATCTGCTTGAGTTCACCCATGACAAACAGGGTACCTGCCGGCGTCAAGGGTATGCCCCTGCTGCTACGCCTGACAACCCCCTTGTGCTGACTACCGCTCCAAGTGACATAGCCGATGCCGCCGCCAAGGAAAATACGGGTCCCCAGCCCGATGGTTTTAAAATA
>CAZFXX010000360.1:0-3231 GCA_964522985.1 uncultured Desulfobacteraceae bacterium | reverse complement strand
AGCCGCTTTTTTCAAAAACCGCGGCCCACTTGCCGGCTTCAAGGGTGACACCGTCCGTACCTGAAAAGCGGGTGGATATAAAACCGATATTTTTTTTCATCTTCAATGCCGTCACTACAAAATATTTATGAATGCATTAATGATATTGATGTTATCTAAAAAAATGGGGTTTGTTTAAATTTTTGTTTACCCATAAATTCTAATATATGATCATGCTGAGTTAACACAAGTCATTTTTTATATAAAAATCGTGGAATATGTGTTTTTGAGTCATTCGGAACAAATTGGCGATTTAGCTGCGCTCATTTCTCACCGTTTACACCTTTCATGCTTTGTCAAAATCTTTGGTTTTTTGTCCTACGGGGCATGGCCGTTCTTAAAAATTGATGCTATGAACGGGTGTGCAGTCATGGTGGCACTGAATGCTTAATCGTCCGGAGCGGGATCTGTAGTTGTATTGAGATGAAACAACGGCGTGGCTGTTTCCTGGGTAGCCACCACAAGTTTTGCACCACAGGCGGCCAGTACCGGTGCAACTTCGTCAATGGCTTTTTGGGAGGTGTTGTTTTTATCGCTGAGGTGAGCCAGGATCACACGCTGCAGATCACTGTGCAGGATTTCAGATAGAAGATCCCTGGAAGCGCTGTTGGAAAGGTGCCCGGTACGGCCCTTGATTCGTTGTTTCAAATGCCAGGGGTAGGGACCGGTAAGAAGCATTTCAGAATCATGATTGGCTTCAAGGACAAGCAACCGACAGCCTTTCAGATGTTCCCTGACCATGGCGGTGGCGATCCCAAGGTCAGTTGCAATAGCGGTTTTAAACCCGTTTTGCATGAATGTGAAACCGGCCGGGTCTGCCGCGTCATGGGATATGGAAAAAGGGTGGATGGTCAGCTGATTGATGAAAAAAGTGCGCCCGCATTCAAAATTTTGATACTCAAAGACAGTACCAAGCCTGAATTCGGCAGCCTTCCGGGTTTTTTTATTGATATAGACGGGGAGCTGATAGCGCCTGGAGAGAACTCCGACGCCCTGAATATGGTCGGCATGTTCGTGGGAGACTATGATGGCGGTAAGGTTTTCAGGGGCCAGTCCTCTGGATTTCATGCGACGCTGAATTTCGATTCCGGAAAGACCTGCGTCCACGAGAACGGCTGTGACACCGTCTGAAATATAAACCGCATTACCTTTGCTGCCGCTGGCCAGAACGCAAACACACGGGTCACAGGAATTCTGGCAGCCTGATGGCATTGAGTTCAAACCGGTTATTTGCCTGTATGGCCGAACCCGCCGCTGCTGCGGTCGGTTTCATCCAGTTTGTCTGTAATTTCCGCTCTGGCCTGGTACACTTTCTGGATGATCATCTGGGCAATTCTTTCACCGCGCCGGACCGTATAATCGGCGTTGCCCAGATTGATAAGGGCTATTTTAACCTCGCCCCGGTAATCGGCGTCAATTGTGCCCGGGGAGTTGGCCAGGCTGATGCCGTGCTTTACAGCCAGACCGCTTCTGGGACGGATCTGAGCTTCAAATCCAGGTGGCAGGGCCATGGCAAAACCGGTGGGAATAAGACGGATTGCACCGGGAGCCAGCGTTGTTTCATTTTCCATGGCAGCACAGATATCCATGCCGGCTGCCAGCGGAGTCATGTAGCACGGCATCGGGATATCGGTATCGGTGTTCGGTCGTAATTTTAAAAATTGAATGACGGGGTTTGAATCGTTCATTAAAAACGGCTTATTTCAGCAAGGTTAGAACCTAGTTTGCAGTTTAAAAAAAATGTAAACTTGTGAACGAGAGTGCTAATTTACGTTGTTAGAAAATCTTTAAAAGGCTTGTCTTCGGAGATGGGGCCAAGAATGGTCAGCGCGACCTGGTCGTGTTGAAAGATAAGGTCGGCCAGCCCAATAATATCCGTCTCGGTCACCGTGTCGATCCGTTTGACAATCTCCTTTATGGGTACATAACGGCCAAAATGGATCTCGTTCTGAGCCAGGCGCACCATCTGGTTGTCAACACTTTCAGCGGCCAGCAGCAAGCTTCCCTTGGTAAATTCCCGGGCAGCATGAAGTTCGCTGGAGGTCACGGTGGTTTTTTTGATCCGCTGAAGTTCCTTTGCAATCAGATCGGTGGCTTCGGCTACATTCTCAGGTGCCACACCGGCATAGATTCCAAATATGCCTGTATCTTCATAGGAGGATATAAAGGAATAAACAGAATAGGCCAGTCCTCTCTGTTCCCGAATTTTTTGAAACAGCCGGGAACTCATGTTACCTCCCAGAACAGTGCTCAACAGGGAAAAGGCATACCGGCGAGGATCAGTTATGGGAAAACCGCGGGTGTTGCAACAGATATGGACCTGTTCGAGGTCCCTGCTGTATACGGCAACACTGGAACAATTTTCAGGTGCCCGGCGATCGGGGAAACCGTTTGTGTTTTCGATGGTTTCAAAAGCCGGCCCTACAAGGTCCACAAACCGGTCATGTCCCAGGTTGCCGGCCGCTGCAATAACAATGCGGTCAGGCTGGTACAAATGATGAAAAAAATCAGCGACCGTGACGGCATTAAATCCCAGAACATTTTCACGGGTCCCGAGTATGGATTGCCCCAGGGAATTTTCACCCCAGTAATTTTCGGCTGACAGCACATGTACGTATTCTTCAGGAGAGTCCTCGACCATGCCGATTTCCTGGCAGATTACCGGCTGTTCTTTTGCCAGTTCATCCTGGTTGAAGCGGGAGTTCAGGAAAATATCGGTAAGGATCTCGGTCATGGTTGCCAGGTGGGTATCCATGACCTTGGCATGGTAGCAGGTATTTTCCATGGAGGTAAATGCGTTGGTATGTCCCCCGATGGCATCGAACTCCTTGGCGATCTGAAAGGACGAGCGTTTGGTGGTCCCTTTGAAAATCATGTGCTCGATCAAATGGCTGAGCCCATTTTCAGCAGGCGTTTCATCGCGCGCTCCGGCATTTACCCAGACGCCCATGGACACCGAATGCACATGGGGCATCTGGTGGGTCAGTATCCGGATGCCGTTGCCCAGGATTGTTTTTTTTGTTACAGCGGTCATGCAGATTATTTATCCTCTTCCAGAACGGCCTTGCGGCTTAATCGGATTTTACCGTCTCTTCCGATTTCAAGCACCTTGACCTTGATTACATCCCCCTCCTTGACCACATCGGTGACCTTGGCGACCCGCTTGGGGGCCAGTTGGGAAATATGCACCAG
>CAZFXX010000359.1:0-3251 GCA_964522985.1 uncultured Desulfobacteraceae bacterium | reverse complement strand
ATTTTATTTACGGTATTATATAAAATATTGAATAGATTGGTAATAATGGATTAGATATTGTATTTTAATTTACCCGAAATAAAATTTTTAATAAAAACTTAAAGATAGTTTCACACATAAAGAGAATACTGGCTTCAAATTTTAGACAAAAAGTTTTTTTTTTACATGTTGGCTTCTTGTAAATGATTGTGGAATGGAGGGACACTTGCAGGTTTTCTGGTTAAGCCACTGGGGGTCGAATGATCAGCAGGGATGCGAGCATCGGAGGATTGAGATTGGGTGGCGTCTTACAGTGGATTCGGTGAAGGGGAAGGCGTTGGTTTTTTGACAGATAGGAACATTTAACCCGATATATTACCCAAGCGTTTTGATAGACGTTGGCAAACGTCTATCAGCTTGTGCTGTATTTCTTCTACCCGTTTGTTGCCCATCCGCACCGCCGGACCGGAAACACTGATTGCATAGTTAACCTTGCCGGTGTAGTCGAAAACAGGTGCTCCGATGCATCGCAGGCCGGCAACAAACTCTTCATCATCGATGGCACAACCGTGCCCCCTGATGCTCGCCAGTTCCTTCAACAAAAGATCTTTCGAGGTGACTGTATTCGGTGTCAAGGGCCTGAGTTCTGTGTTTGCAAAATAGTCTTCAAGTTGTTTTTTTGATAAATGGGCCAGAATGCTCTTGCCAATGGCAGTACTGTAGGCCGGGGCAGATGTCCCCAGAGAAGCGTCGATCCTTAAAAGTTCAAGGCTATCGATCTTGTCGATGTGGACTATTTTTTTCCCGTTGAAAAACCCTAGATTGATGGTTTCATTAAAACTGGTGGAGAGTCCCTTTAAAAAAGGGCGGGCGATATCCCGGATTTCAAACCGCCCCAAAACTCGCACGCCCAGTTCCATGAGCTTGAATGATAGGCTATATTTGGCGTTTTCATCCTTTTCCACGTATCCGAGTTCTCTCAAGGTGGCCAAAAACCGGTGGCTGCTTGCCCGGTTGATTGCTAAAGATTCGGCAACACCTGTGACCGTCATCGTTTCGTTTTCAGATAGAAGTTCCAATACTTTAAGTCCTTTTGCCAAAGAACTGATAAAAAAATATTTTTTTCCGGCTACGGGCATATCAACCTCCAAGATTAAGGGTAAAGAACCCTGATCAATAAAAATTTTTAATATATGTAAGCGGATTATTTTTTACGATAACAAAAAAACCAAAAATATTTTATATCGTTATGCATTTCACTAAAGTAATAATTGTCTAATCAACTGAATTTATAACAATTTTAGCCTAAAAGGCTTATCCCGACAAATTGTCTGTATTCTTAAATGTATAACGCAATGTCACTTTAGCTTTATGGATAACCGGGATATTATATTTCTCTATATGTTATCGTGTTTTAACAAGCGTGATTATAAAATACTTGTATTTTGCCGTTTGTCAAGGTTTTTAGCTGTGCAACGAAAAACAACAACCCCTGTTTTGTGGTAACGATACATCAGCGCGATGATATGCGCGATATTTTCTATGTCGTCATAAATCTCAGGTTCGTGCAGGTTCATTTTATGGACTGTTGCCCTGTTCTACAAACCCCGATCCCGTGCATATCGAGTTGGATACAGGCGAGATGGGAGTTTCCCTCTCCTTATTGATCGACACAGATTCAGCAGGGAAAACTTTTTCCGGGGTGTGGGCAGTTTTGGCAATATGGTTGAATAATATTCATCAAATAAGTTTGGCTTATAAATTTAAATATGAATAAATACTTAAACCTGCCCCAGCTTGTTGTTGTGGAAAGAGATACTTCCGGGTCGCCGGTATTCACAAGACCTGCCTCACAAAAATCACTTGAAGAATGGTCTGAAAAGTTCTCACCGGGTAAGCTGTACACCATGGGAAAGCTGAAGCGGAGCTAAGGTATGAAGATAGGATTTATTTTCGAGTGTGGTCCTGATGGGCCGGACGTTCAGGTTTGTCGCTATCTGGTTCAAATGCTTAATCCGGCGATTGAATTTATTCCAAGCACGCTGGACAACAAGAAAAAACTGGTTGAAAATTGCGGGGCTGTGGCTAAAGTCTTGCTGGATGAGTGTGAAAAAGTCATCATAGTATGGGATCTTTACCCGGCCTGGCGTGAAAAAGGCATGCGCCCCTGTCGGCATGAAGACCGCCAAGCCATTTTTCGGTCTTTGCAAGCTGAAAATGTAGATTTAAGCAAAGTCTTTCCGGTGTGCATTCGGGAAGAGCTGGAAGCATGGCTGCTTGCGGATAACCGTGTGGTAACAGCCATGCTAAAACCGTTAAAGCATCCGTATCCAGTCAGCCGAATATCAAGATTTTCAAACCCGGATAGAATCAGAAATCCCAAAACAAGACTTACCAGAATTTTCAACCACGAAATTGGAGACGGTTGTCGATATGTGGATTATCAGCATGCAATTCTGATTGCGAGGAAAATTTCCAATTTTAATAAAATAAAACGTTCGGACTCCTTCAAAAGATTCGCTTTCAAAACTGCAGGACGGGTATTGTAAGTTGTAAATGCCAAAATAATTAATTTTAATGCGTTGTTTTTTAAATGCAATTTTTGTGATAAATAATTCAAAAGTTGTGACCTCACCCTGGAGTTCGGATTGCGGCAAACGTGCCTGCTATGTCTAAAAGCCCTTATGTTTAGACGATTTGGAGCAAAAAGCCATATTGACAATACGATCTTCATTCGATATTGAAGAATAATTGTATGAAGTTGATTTCAATTTATTGCCGCATAAGCGGCGGCACAATATACGGCTGCTTTTTCCCAGGCATCACACAATTTTCATTTTTGTTTTTTCGCGCTAATAAAAGACTTCTTATATATCATTTACGTAGTTGATACCCAGTAACAACCCTGTCAGGAGGCGTATAGATGGCAAAGAAAACAAAGAGTAAGGACATATTGCTGGTCGCTGTGGATTTTACCTCGTTTTCAAAAAAAGCAGTGCTGTTTGCCGGCAATTTGGCGGATAAGCTGGATGCACAGCTGCTGGTTCTCCATGTTATCCATGATCCGGCGGAAGCGCCGGGGTTTTACGTTCAAAAAGGGAAAAAAAAGAAGTATCTTGCTTCCATGGAGGAGGCAGCCGAAGAGATGATGACGGAATTTCTTGAAAATTTACGCCAGGCCTTTCCTGCGGATAAAGTGATCAAAAACGCCGTGCCCATGCTGGTGGTCGGTACGCCGGCCATGCGGATTGTAGAAGTTGCGAAAAAGGAAA
>CAZFXX010000358.1:0-3286 GCA_964522985.1 uncultured Desulfobacteraceae bacterium | reverse complement strand
GTCCCGTATGGATGGGTGACGGTAAATTGGGTCACGATTTTAGGTTTGTATTTTTGTTTCGATGTTTTTTTAACCGTTGACTGTTTAGTGGCGGCTTTCTTGTGATACGGCGGTTGAACCAGGCTGATCTTGGCCTGGCCTTTCGAGATGTCCACTTCTATGCCTTTGACCCCCTTATCAGTCGGGTAATCCCATGTAAGTGTCTTGCCGGTTTTTACAGTAAAGAGGGTTTTCCCCGAATACCCCCCTGCCTCATATTCCATCCAAAATTTTCCTGAGGTCTTATTGCCCAAAGGATCGTCCCCGGTAATATGCACCGTTAAAGGTCTTTTTGGATCAACAAATGTGCCATGTTGATAACCGTTGTTATAGAAATCTTTGCGATTTTCTCCTGTCTGGCCCAGTTTGGCGGAGACCAAACCTTTTTCCACTGTGATCCTTACTTCATCAACTACAGAAGACGGTGGCGTTTGTTCGAAATAGCGATTAAACCGCCACTCTTTGCGGTACGTGTTTTTATCAAGCGTTGAGGGCTCAGCCTGGAAACCTTTTCTTGGTTTGCCGTTTCGGTACTCTATCACAGTGCATACCGATTCCTTTTTTGCCTGGTTTCTAATTTCCAGATCAGCTTTCCGGTGGGTATCGATGGGGACACGCAGTTCACCACCGGCGGCAATTTTGACATAACAGGGGACCTGAGCGGTTTCTATGAATGAAGTGGCCAAGCCATTTCCGGCAACCATAAGGATAATGAAGAAAACGATCAATGAGAACAACAGCTTGAAATCAGAATAATTTTTTACCATGGGGATACTCCTTTTTAATATTGTATAATCTACATTCCAAGGATATGCATGGGCTAAAATATAACGGTTTTCTCTACTGTTTGACCCGACAAAATTTCTATATCCCGGATCTCTTTTTTCTCTTTGGTTTTACGGTCTGAGACCTTTATGTAGTAAATATCGGGCACCAGTTTGAACTCCGCCGGTTTTTTGCGATACCAGGTGTTTTTATCTCCTATCCTTTTGTTGTCGCTCTGACGGTACACATCGGTCCGTGCCTCAAAGGGTTGCCCATCTCTTGTGGCCGTGATTTTCAATACACCACCGGAAACAAACATCAGCGTCTTTTCCACCGTTTGGCCGGAAACGACCTCGATATCCCGGATTTCCTGTCGCTGGTGCGGAGTCACCGAACGATCTGTTACCTTCATATAGTAGGTGCCCGGCACCAGCTTGAATTCCGCCGGTTTTTTGCGATACCACGTATTTTTATCTCCCATCCTTTTGTTATCGCTCTGACGGTACACGTCCACACGTGCCTCAAAGGGCTGATTCTCCTTAACAGTCTTGATACGCAAAATACCGGCTTCGCCGAATGCCAGAATTTTTCCCACTGTCTGGCCGGACACGATTTCGATATCCCGGATTTCCTGTCGCTGGTGCGGGGTCACCGAACGATCTGTTACCTTCATATAGTAGGTGCCCGGCACCAGTTTAAATTCCGCCAGTTTTTTGCGATACCAGGTATTTTTACTGCCCATGCTTTTGTTATCGCTCTGACGGTACACGTCCACACGGGCCTCGAAAGGTTGACCCTCTTTAAGAGACGTTATTTCCAGGTACCCGCCGGTGAAGGCCGATGCTTCCACCACTTCCCTGGCAGCCGCTAAAAGTTCCCCGGCATTGCCGGCCGTGTAATACTGGCCGCCACCTACTTTGGCCATGCATTCCAATTGCTCACGTTCTTCTTCGGTGACATCGAACCCGATGACATGCATAACAAATTTAATACCGGCACCTTTCAGTTCTTTCACCAGACCGCAGGGATCCGGATCACAGGTCTCCTTGCCGTCGGATACCAGGATGATGGTGGTTTCGTCTTCCAGGTGTTTAATGCGCCCGGCGGTCAACCGCACCGACCGGCTGATGGGGGTTTTGCCCTTTGGGCTCAGTGCCTGGATTCGGGCAATCATCTTTTCTTTGGCCAATGGCCCAAGGGGAACCAGTTCCTCCACGTCATTGCAGTCCCCCTTGCGGCGATGGCCGTATACCACAAGCCCCACGACGGCATCGCCCGGCAGGTCCCGGACCAAACCGGTGAGCACTTCTTTGGCAATGACGATTTTGGCCGTGCCCTCCACCTGCCCCCACATGGAGCCCGATGCGTCGAGAATAAATATAATATTTCCGGAAGCTGCTGTGGTAGCGGCAGGGGGTTTAGCAGACGCTGTCACTGAAACCGTTTTTGATTCGCCGGCTTTGGTGTATCCCGACGGGATACTGAAAAGTGCTGCATCAACAGGTCCTTCCTTGATGTTCTTAAGTTCCATCACGGGATTGGCGTTCAGCCCGTAGGTGACTTCTTTGATCATAAAATTAAGTTTTTCAGCAAACCAGACTCTGGCTTCCACCGTGGATTTTCCCGGTTCCCGAAATTCAATGACCCGGCAGGTGTATCCCTGAACCGTTTCGGTTCCGGCCGTTGTTTTCTCCAGATTTTTTCGCATATAAGCCCACCCTGCCATGGGACTCATCATCATGGTCTTTACCGGGTCCCGTTCCTCCATATATTGTTTCACCTGAAGATTGAGCCCCCAGGTGACGCCGGTAGCACGGTTGACGATGGTGGGAAAAGGCGGAACGGTCATGGGGCCTTTGATTTTTTCAAGGCGGTAATGGGTGTCGATGACGGATAATTTATATAGAAAAGTTGCCTGGGGTGCGGAGATATAAAGATTTGCTGAAAACTCCGCTGCATGAAGAAGAATAGGGACTATGCAGGCAATGCCTGCAACCAGAACAACTGTGGTCCTGGAAATTGATCTCATTATAGTCATAAGTTTTTCCTGTTTGTGTGGGTAGGATGTCGAGAAGAAAGATTGATGGCTTTTTCATAATACCTGGTTGACTGGTTACCTATAGTGAAAAATACTTCGGTCAATGGGCAAAGCCGGGTGCCTTCGTTGGCAAAGGGAAAGGGTATAATCATATGTAAGTAATCAAACAGGGCGAATAACATCAACCCGGCTGGTTTAGGCGATGCTAAAATACCTGCCCTCCATTTTTCAAAGAAGGGCAGGGAAAATTTACTGCAAAGCGGGCTGATTAACGCCCGGTGCCCCTTCCAAAAATATCTCTGCCCGCAAGCGGATTGTAGAGTTTGGTGATGGCAAATTTCATCACATCCAAGGACTTCATGTCCCATACGATATTCATCAGGGTGTTGTTCGCTTCTTCCGGCAGTTCGCAGGCATTGTCCGCGTCAAAGGTTAAGTCGTCGA
>CAZFXX010000357.1:0-3288 GCA_964522985.1 uncultured Desulfobacteraceae bacterium | reverse complement strand
ATCCTGTGCTTTATGGCCGCGTATGCCAGAATCCCGCACATTCATTTTATTCAAATCGTCTATTACCTATTTTGCCAGATCATTTTACTGACCGGTATCGGCTGGCTGACATCCGCAATTAATGTCTTTTTAAAAGACACCGCGCAATTTATTACGGTACTTCTCAGCATTGGATTTTGGGCAATGCCGATCTTGTGGGACTTGAGCATGATTCCCGATCGTTTCAGAATTTTAATTAAACTCAATCCAGTGTTTTACATAATCAACGGCTACCGGGAAACTTTTTTATATCATGTATGGTTTTGGCACCATTGGCAGTGGACCCTCTATTTCTGGTCAGTCACCGGCCTTTTATTTGTCATTGGGGCGTTAATTTTTAATCGATTAAGGATCCACTTTGCCGATGTCCTCTAATCCGCCCATCAATATTAAAATTCAGGATGTGGGAAAAGTCTATAAACTGTATGACCGCCCCACTGATCGCCTTAAAGAATCTTTACACCCATTTAGAAAAAAATACCATCAGGCGTTCCACGCCCTCCGGAATATCAATTTTGAGGTCTATCAAGGGGAAGCCGTGGGCATTATCGGCAAAAACGGTTCCGGCAAGTCCACGTTGCTGAAAATCCTTTGCGGGGTGCTTCATCCGTCATCCGGCACCGTGACAGCCAACGGCAGAATTTCAGCGCTGCTCGAACTGGGCACGGGATTTAATCCAGAACTGACCGGCATGGAAAACGTGTTCTACAATGGAATGATTCTGGGCTATGCCAAACAGGAAATCCAGGACAAGCTGGCGGACATACTCGGATTTGCCGATATCGGCGAATTCATCCACCAGCCGGTTCGGACTTACAGTAGTGGCATGTTCGCCAGGCTTGCCTTTGCCGTTGCCATCAATGTGGATCCGGATATCCTGATCATAGACGAAGCATTGAGTGTCGGGGACGCCGCATTTCAACGAAAATGTTTTGCCAGAATGGAGAACTTTCGGCGGCAGGGAAAAACCATATTGTTTGTATCCCATGCGGAGAGCATTGTAGTTGAATTGTGCAGTCGTGCCATACTTCTGCATGAAGGCGAATTAGTAATCGACGGCAACCCCAAACAGGTGACCGGGCTATATACCAAAATGATGCATTCACAAAAAGAGGATATCCAAAGCCTGCGCCAGGCGTTTAGTCAACAAACCAACGGCCAAACGGTTTCAGTTGAAAGTAGTATAAAGGCAACATATTCCCAGCTGGACGATCAGGGAATGCATGAATCCTTTGATGACTCCCTGCTGCCGGATGCCACATTGCATTATCAGGAAAAAGGCGCTAAGATAAGCGATGTAAAAATTTGCACGCTGCAAGGAGAAAAAGTCAATGTATTGGTTCAAGGCAGAGAATATCTGTATGTTTATCATATAAAGACGGAAGAAGATCTGTATAATGTCAATTTCGGCATGCTGATCAAGACCGTTCACGGAACCGAACTGGGGGGCGGGGCCTACCCGGGACAGAATTCATTTTTGGACCGGCTCCCCGGAGGAAAAATCTTCCAGGTTAACTGGCGATTCAAAGCCAATTTAAACGCCGGTGTCTACTTTACCAATGCCGGAATACTGGCCCAGAATCAGGATAAGATTAATTACTCTGCCAGGATCGTGGATGCCTATGGGTTTAAAATCCTGCCCACACACTTTCTTTCAACGGCATTTGTTGACTTTCATCCAGAATTTCAACTGATTGATCTGGTATCAAAAAATGATAAAAAGGATACGCAGGGAAAAATATTTACAGGTAATCAACGATGAAACAATGTATTCTTATTTTGGGCATGCACAGAAGCGGCACGTCTGCGCTAAGCGGCATACTCCATATCCTGGGTGTATATCAAGGTCTGGATTTACTGCCGCCATCTAACGAAAACCGCAAGGGATTTTTTGAAAATAAGCATATTCTGGATTTCAATGAAAAGGTCCTTGATGACCATGGCGCCAGTTGGGATGACCTTTTTTTCGATGGCAAAAAATTAATTATCGACAAATATGCAGAAGAATTAAAAACCCTGATATCAGAAAAGTTCGGACATGCTCGCTGCTTTAGCATCAAGGACCCCCGAATATGTCTATTGTTTCCGATTTATGAAAAAGCCCTGACTGAACTGGGCATTACCATACACCCGTTAATCATATACCGGAATCCGCTGGAAACCGCTGTATCTCTTCAGGAACGGGATAGATTTTCTTTGGAAAAAGGGCTAATCCTGTGGCTGGAACACTTTTTGTTATCTGAAAAGTACACCCGGTCGTATTCAAGGATATTTGTTCAGTTCGACCAATTGCTGCGAGACCATCGCACCTTAATTACCACAATTCAGGAAACCTGGGGATTAAACCTTGAAATCGACCCCGATAAACAGGAACGGCTGAGCTCTTTTTTGCAATCCGATTTAAAGCACATCAATATCTCGTTGCACGATCTATCTCAAAAACTTCCCGATTCTATGCAGGCACTTGTCCGGATACTGCCTGACCCCCAGAAAATATCCGGCAACCAGGAGGCTTTAGATAAAATCAGACGAGTCTTTTTTCGGGAAAAAGCCTTCTTTTTTTTAAAGGAACTGCGGGACAGCCTGAAACAGATTGACACATATAGATATGCCCAATTTTTTATAGATACCGGACAAGGTTTTTGTGAAGACAAAAGCCGGCACGTTCTAAATCCTGAAGACAAAAAAACCATTGAACTGGATCTCTCTGAATTTTCTGACATCCAGGGAATCCGGTTTGACCCGTTAAACCAGGCCGTCGCCATTTCTATTATTTCTGTTGCCTTTCAATTAAAAAATAATGAATGGCTTCAGGCAGAAATCCGGCCTTTGAATGCTTGCTATGCTTTAAATGAAATAGATTATTTTTCCCATAATGACCCCAATTATTTTATTCCTGTGCCCCGGACTTTGACCGCCCAGCTTCGGCGGCTGGTCATCCGTGTTCATTACCACAAAATTGACGGCCGGGAAGTGGCCCCGATCGTCTGCACCATGCTCAGGCAGCTTCTCCAAAAGCAGAGAAAAGTATTGATTTACCATATTCTCAGAAGAGAACAGTGGTGGAAAAACCAGTCTCAAAGCATGCGACAGGCTGCAATCCAGAAAATGAAAAGCCTTGAACAGAGCCTGGATGTTGAACGCCGGGCCAAACTGGAAACAGATCAGGCGTTAAGGAGGCTTGAACAGAGTATAGTGTCAAGCGACAATTATTTTTGAGTCCAACGACAATTAAAATTGAGGTTTCCC
>CAZFXX010000356.1:0-3289 GCA_964522985.1 uncultured Desulfobacteraceae bacterium | reverse complement strand
GTTTTCACTTCTCACTTTTCAATATTCAATTTGGTTCTGGCTTTGCCAGGTTAGGTTTTAGTGTATACGCGATCAAAACAAATCCGCAAACAACATATGAGGTACCCATGAAAAAACTGATAACGGCATTTATAGGGCTGGCGCTGGCATTTGCCGCCGTCGGCCCGGCCCTGTGCATTGAAGCTGACGCAGATATCCCGGATCTGGCCGACATCCGCGTGCTGGACCTGGACACGGCAAAAAAAATTGCCCTGGCCCGAAATCCCACCCTTAAAGCCGCTGCTCACCGGGTAAAGCAAGCTGCCTGGCGCGTGCAACAGGCGGCCTCGGCCTATCTGCCCCGGCTGGACGCCAATGCTCAGGCCTCCCGCGTGGAACTTTCCGATAGCGCCTATACTGCAACCCTGCAGCAGGCCCAATTTTTCAACGCCACGGTGGAAGACCCGGAAGAATACTACAGTGCGGGTATTACCGCCACATGGCGTATGTTTGACGGATTTGCCCGTCGTTTCAACCACGCGGCCGGCAAATATGCCCTAAGCGCCAGCGAACACTCCCGGGCCGATGCCCGCCGGCTGATCTCCTCCGCCGTGGCCCGAGCCTATCACGGGGCCATGCTTGCCCGCGAAAACGTGGCCATTGCCAAAGCCGACCAGGCCTTTTTTGCCAGGCAGGCCGAGGAAGCCGGCATCCGCAGGGAAATCGGCACAGGGTCACTCTCCGACGTGCTCAACTTCCATGTGGGCCAGAACGCGGCCAAATCCAACGTCATCAGTGCAAAACAAAGCTTTGAAGTGGCCATGTTCGGGCTGGCCGCGCTTCTGGGCGTCCAGGACCCGGATTTTGCAGAGAGGATCGAACCCGCCCGGATGAACCCGGAATCGGTAAAAGAAATCACCGAACCTAACGTCCGGGATTTTATACAAAGCGCTAAAGCCGATCGGCCGGACATCCTCCAGGCCGAAGCAATCCAAAACGCCGCTCAAGCTCAGTTTAAATCCGCACGCGGGGAATACTTCCCCACCATTGACCTTTCCGCAGGGTACACGGGGGACCGCACAGGTGATGCCGGGTTCGAAGCAGACGATTTCGGCACAACCCTGGCCGCCACGATCAAGTTGAACCTCTTTTCAGGTGGCCTCACCCGGGCCAAAGTGGCCGAAGCAAGAGCAGCCAATAACGAAGCCAAAAGCAACCTCCTCAACGTCCGAATCCAGGCCGTCAACGAAGTGCTCGAGGCCACTGCCAAAGTAAAGTCCACCCAGGCCGAACTCCTCCTCCAGCACGAAAACGCCGACCTTGTAAGCCGGAACCGGGATCTTGTGGAAAATGAGTACAGGGCAGGACAGGCAAGCCTGGTCACCCTGAAGCAAGCCCAGCGCGACCTTGTCACCGCCCAAAGTCGCCTGGCCTCGGCCCGCGTAAACCTGCGCCAGGCATGGCAGGAGCTCTACACCAGTGCCGGTGGGGAGATATAGGGATGGCTTGGGATGCGTGCCTCCCTTGACGGAAGAACGCAAGAAAATGAGATGCCTCACACTTCAAATCCAGTAAAACCGACCGGCATCTTTATTTTTGTATGGACCGGCAGCGTCAATACTGTTTTTTTCGATGGGACTCTTCTTTTCACTGTGTAATTCATAAACATCGTATTAGTGAAAAAAATATCTCCTCTCATGACAAAATACAGGGGGCAATCGTAAACCTTTACCGGCCTGTCTTATAAACAAATGGCCATAATTAACCGGGGATATTCTCAGGTCTCGCGGATATGGGGCAGCGGACCTTTTACGAGACCTCCTATGAAGGGATCGGTTTCGGGCTAGGCATGTCGGTGATGCTTGATCCGGCAAAGGCGAACATCGTGGGGACCCCGAGGACTTCAACGCAGATATTTGCTACAGCGTTTTTGGATCGGAGTCGGTTTCGATAAAATCTTCTCTGTTGAAGTTGAATTTTTTAATTCTGTAGTTGAGCAACTGGCGTGAGATACCGAGACGTTTGGATGCCTTTGTCATGTTGCCGTTGCAGGTTTTAAGCGCTTGAAAAATTATAATTTTTTCACTCTCCGTCTGAACCTCGGAGAGTTTTTCCAAAGCGCCATGGTTATCAGCAGAAAAGGTGATGCATGTTTTATCGGTTCGTCGTTGCGGTCTGGTTTCATCCGGGGAGAGGGGGGGACCGGTTTCGGGCATGGAGTCAACTTCATCGAGAAAAAGGGTCCCCCGCTGGCTTGTTCGAAAAGACCGGGTCTTTCAATGGCGCCGGTAAAGGCCCCCCTGGCGGTACCGAAAAGGTTGCCTTCAAGCAGGTTTTCGGGTATGGCGGCGCAGTTGATGGCGATATACTGATTTTCCCGGCGAAGGCTGTGGGAATGGATGGATTGGTCGAAAAGCTCTTTGCCGGTGCCTGTTTTGCCGTGCAGCATGATCGGCGACGGGGTGTTACGGGCCATTTGGGCGGATTTTATGGCACGCAGGAATTCGGAATTTTTGCCGATGGCGTCAGCAAAAACATATCGTGTACCGGCAGGGGATTTGTCCGGGGCAGACGGCGCGAGTTTGGAAAATCTGGTCTTTTTAAGAATGGTGTAATCCCTAACGCAGATTGCGCCGATCAGCCGCCGGTCCAGTGTATAGGGGGAAGACGCTAACGCTCGTATTGGCGGCTTTGCCCAGTCTGGTCCGGTAGAAAAAGGTGTGGTTGATCACGGAGTCGTCTTTTTGGATGCACTGCATGATCACGCTGGTTTTGTTGGTCAGGTCATAGACTTCGGTCGCTTTTTTACCCAGGGCGTATTCCGGGGCCAAATCGTCGATTCGTCCCATTGCCTGGTTATAGAACACAATTTGACCGGTCGTGTCGGTAATGATGATCCCCTCGTCAAATGCGGAAAAAACATCTATATAATTTATCTTCTTTAAAAGGTCACTGGCGTTATCGCAAAACAGCGAGTTTGAAAATAAGGATTCGGCTGCCATGATAATTTATGCTGTCTACCCGAAATGGTCGTTAAAATGAGTGATACGGATCTACCTCTCTATCACGGATGGAACCAAAAAACATCATGCATGCTTTTGGGGGGTATGATTGACTTCTTGAATCTGCCGAAATTCGTGAATAGAGTCATTGGTTTTAATTAAAGGTTTACCGCTATCCATTCAATCTTTGCGAACCCAATGGCAGGGATAGCACATCGACGCTGCCACCAGAGACCTGCTCAAAGAGGATGAACGCTATTTTCTCAAACAATCCCTGTCTACCCCGTGTCTCAATGCCCTTAAATCCT
>CAZFXX010000355.1:0-3315 GCA_964522985.1 uncultured Desulfobacteraceae bacterium | reverse complement strand
GTAAACTTAAGTTTGAAAACCCTGCAGGTAACCAGGAGTTGGATGGTATGAGAAGCTGTGAACGCTGGTGGTTTGCATAATTATAATTACATTTTCCCCCTCGCCCATTTCTTTGCCGGAAAGAAGGGCGAGGGGTTGTTGCCGGACTTTGATTTTCTTTGCGAGCCTAAAATCAAGGAAGCAGATCATGATTCACCAGGATCATTTACTGAAAGTTGTGGATGCCCCCACGCTGGAACAAATTCATGCCCAGACCTTGCGGCTTCTGGCCGAGACCGGCGTTGTCTTTGACTCCGAGGAGATTGTTGATCTTTTTAAACGAAAGGGTGCAAAGGTTTCCGGTAAAAGGGTATATCTTTCCGAAAGCATGATCACCGCGGCCCTTGAGACCTGCCCCGGCTGTTTTACCATGACGGGCCGCAACGGCAGTGCCCCTGTGATGTGGCGGAAAAATTCAAGCCTGCGCACCTGGTGCATTATCTGATGCAGCACAGCAACAAGCCCTTGATCGGTCAGGCCGCCATCCGCCGGGAAGCCCGGGAAGTTTTTGACATTATTGAAATCGCCGCCGGTCGAAAGGGGTTTCTGGATGATCATGTGGCCATCACCTACAGTGTGAATCCGGCCAGCCCCCTTTGTTTCGAGCCTTTGACCTGCGAGACGATACTGGCCTACGCCCAAAAAAAACAGGCCCTTTTTATCCTGCCGGGCATTATGCCGGGGCTGACCGGCCCATTGGATGCCATAGGCCTGGTGGTACTATCCAATGCCGAAATCCTGGCGGCTCTGGCCTGCATCCAGATGATCAATCCAGGCACGCCGGTGGTCTATACGGCCGGGACCTTTATGGTCAACATGAAAAATTTCTACGCGGTCACCGGTTCTCCCCAGACCGCGCTGGTCAATATCGCCGGCATCCAGATGGCCCGGGAGATGTACAAGATTCCGTCCCGAACCATGGCCGGGTTGACCGATGCCAAAAGAGTTAATTACCAGGCGGGTGCGGAAACCATGCAGAATCTGACCCTGTATACGGCGGCGGGGGTGCATGTGATCAACGAGTGCCTGGGGGTGATGGATTCCATTACCGCCACATTGTATGAAAAGTGGATTTTGGATGATGAGCTGCTCGACCGGCTGCAATGCTTTTCAACGGGTTTTGGGCAGATGCGCATCGATAATGCTCTTGACGTCATACAGGCGATCGGCCCCGGGGGAGATTACCTGCAGCACGATAGCACCATGCAAAATTTTCGAAGCATTTATATGCCCGCCGTTTCGGACTGGAACCCCTATGATATGTGGGAAAAAAAGGGAAAACCGGATCTTTTGGAGAAAGCGAGGGGTAAGTACCGGCTGATTCTGGAGCGGTGCCGTGGAAAAGTGCTTTTGTCGGAAGTGGATCGCGAGATCGCCGTTTATCTGGATAAAGCCAGATAATCGAGGGCGTTAAAAATTTATCATTATTTTTAAAACATTTATACGGCTCTGACAATCAAATACATTTTGATTTAAAGTGCTGAAAAAAATCATATAGTTCCAAATGGAGGATAGCAACATGTCAGACCAGAAACTTTTCAAAGCAATCGTAACACCCGATGCACCGTCTGCCATCGGTCCCTATTCCCAGGGGGTTGTCAGCGGCGATCTGCTTTTCATATCGGGGCAGCTTCCGTTTGAACCTGAAACCGGTGAGTTCGTGGATGGCGGTATCGAAGAGATGACCCATCAGGTGATCAAAAATACCCGGGCCATTGCACTGGCGGCCGGAACCGATTTAAACCGGACCATCAAGACCACTATTTTTTTAACGGATCTGGCTAATTTTACAGCGGTCAACCAGATCTATGCCCAGTATTTTACCGAGACCCTGCCGGCCCGGGCCGTTGTCCAGGTAGCGGCTTTGCCCAAGGGTGGCGAGATAGAGATGGAATCCATCGTACAATTATAAACAGAACTATAAAGATAAGGAGAGATCCATGAATTTAGCACGTATTCCACGCAGACGATACACAGAAGGATATACTCCCATTGAAAAAGTACCGGCCTTTTCAAAAGCGCTGGGCGGACCCGACATCTACATTAAAAGGGATGATCTCCTGGGTCTGACTTCCGGGGGCAACAAAACCCGGAAACTTGAGTTCCTGGTGGCCGATGCCCTGGAACAGGGTGCCGATACCCTGATCACCTGCGGTGCGGTCCAGTCCAACCATTGCCGCCTGACCCTGGCCGCGGCGGTCAAGGAAGGTCTCAAATGTCGCCTTGTCCTAGAAGAGCGGGTGGCCGGCAGCTACAATCCCGAAGCCAGCGGAAACAATTTTTTGTTCCGCCTGCTTGATGTGGAGGAAATTGTCGTGGTACCCGGTGGTTCGGACATGATGGCTGAGATGCAGAAAGTGGCCGATGCACTTTCGGATGAAGGACGCAAAGGGTACGTGATCCCCGGCGGCGGTTCCACCCCCATCGGTGCGACCGGATATGTTGCTTGCGCCGAAGAAATTTTGACCCAGCTTTTTGAGATGGGACTTTCGATCGATCGGTTGGTCTGCGCCAGCGGCAGCACCGGCACCCACGCCGGATTGGTGACCGGTTTGTGTGGGAACAACGCCAACATGCCTGTTGTCGGCATCAACGTCAGTCGGACCAAACAAGACCAGGAACCCATGGTCTACGACTTGGTGCAGCGAACTGCCGAATTTCTAGACGTTAAAACCGAAATTCCCAAGGATGCCGTGGAGTGCTTCGGTGATTATGTCGGCCCTGGTTACTCGTTACCGACACCGGCAATGGCTGAAGCGGTGCGTATTCTGGCCCGGACCGAGGGCATTTTGCTGGATCCGGTCTACACCGGTAAGGCCATGGCCGGGTTGATCGATCTGGTGCGCAAGGGCTATTTCAAGAAAGAAGAGAAAATTCTGTTTGTGCATACCGGCGGGTCACCTGCGCTGTATGCCTATATGAAGGATATCCTGGAAGGATAACGGCGCCTCTGTTATCTGAGGATAATTTACAATAAACGTGAGCATTGAATCTGTCAAACAGTACGCATTTGCAGATGCAAAAGAATTTGGCAGATTATTGGCGTGTTACCGTTTGTGTTGGAATGTAAACAATCAGGAGGAAAAATGAGTACATATATGAAAAAAGCGGAAAAAACACCAGAGACAGATGAACGTGAAACTCAAAAAATTGTTGAAGGTATTCTGAAAGATGTTCGGGAGAATGGGGAAGAAGCGTATCTTCGCCATTACGGTGCAAAATTTAAGAACTGGTCCGGCAAAATAATTTTGACAAAAGAGGAACTCGAAAAGCAGG
>CAZFXX010000354.1:0-3319 GCA_964522985.1 uncultured Desulfobacteraceae bacterium | reverse complement strand
GGTAAAACAGGTATTTGAAGTGACTCTTGTACTTGGTGACATAAACCACAATGGCGTTATCGGGAATTTTATCTATAACAGCTCTCTGATTACTGCTCACGGTTATGCCGCGATAAAAAAGTCTGAGCAGCCAGGACGCCGTAAATCCTTTTCTGCCCGGTAAAAAGCAGCTGAAATAGTGCTGCCGTCCCTTGAGAAGAGAATTTTTCCAGGAACTTATTTTGTCTGTAATTTTGCTTAACTTGTTTATTTTGAATTTCATATCAAATTAGGGTGGTATCCGTCTTAAAGATGTATATTTATATAAAATACAAATTGTTATATAATGTTTAAGTTTGCTGAATAAATCACTTAAAAAAATAACAAAAGCGAGCCTGGTTTGCAAATAGTTTGTTTGTCTTTTTGAATTTAAGATCTGTTTTCGGCGGGCTGGGCCCCTGCAGATTTTTTGCCTAATCCCGGTTAAAGAAAAATAACCTTGCGCTATAATATTCGATGTGGTATCAAATTACAGAATAAGGAAATGTACGGCTACCAAATTTATCTATCTGATTTTGCTAGTATTTTCTTTGGACTGGCGTTCTTTAAATCAATATAATTCATCTTGAATGGATGGGTTTGCACTAACTACGTGAAAGTGATATAGCCATTTTATTATTATAGAATTAGGTCAATTTAGTTAAAGGAGGATACATTTTTATGAAAACGTTAATTGGTGGTGCGGTAGCTGCTGTTTTGGGAATTATTGGTCTTGCGGTATGGTTTAAACCCTTCCTGATGCTTTTGGCCGGGGCGGTACCGGCGATGCTCCTGCTTGGCGGCGGGCTTGCGCTTTATCTGGGATTTGACGAGCTCAAGGATTCCTGGAAAAAAGATGATACCACAGTCGACGCAGCCGTCCCTGAAGATGATTCAGGAACATATAAAAAAGAAATTGATGATTTAAAAAAAGAGATTGATACGTTAAAGGCTGAAAAAACCTGAAAAATCAGTATTTATAGAAAATTAAAAACCCTGCAACCGTCAAACGGTGCGGGGTTTTTTTGTCTTAGGCCAGGCATCCGGTAGTGCCCGAAGGGCGGTTTATCTTCAGTGCCCATGGTCCTTGATGGCCGATGTGGCCAGGGTGTCTGCAACTTCATTGCCCTCTATGCCGGCGTGCCCTTTTACTTTGACAAACTGCAGGTCACTGAACTCTATCATGGTCTTTTTTATGAACCGGACAAGGTCCTGGTTTTTTTTGGGCTTCCATCCCTTTACCAGCAGGCCGTATGCATAGCCACTGTCAGTAAAGAGCTTAACCGGCAGGGTTGTTTTTTTTATTTCTAAAAGCGCGATCCGGATCGCTTCCAGTTCCGCCACGTTGTTGGTGGTCTCTCCAATGTATCGGGAAATTTTTTTCTCATGCTTTCCATAGCGCATAAGGACACCGATACCGGCCGGTCCCGGGTTGCCTGAAGAGGCACCGTCGGTAAAAATGCACACTGCATTGCTCAAATCGGTATCAACATAGATATCCGGTTTATCTTTGACCGGCTTGTTTTTCTTTTTCATTGCCACCGGATCGATTTTGGATATATTCTTACGGTTGATCCAGTATTCATGGTCCTGATCTATCTGGTATTTTATCAGCAGTTTGCCGTTTTTTTCAAAAGGTGTGCCATCTTCGCCTACAGCCATCCAGACTTTGTTGTTTTTAAAAGCCATGCGCTGCCATTTTGTTTTGTCATTTTTCAACTACTATTTTCCCTTACCCCGGATAAAGGCTTGCGTAAAAAATGCCCGGTGTTTTTTATGATCAATATCACCTGATTCAGATGAAAGAGATTACGTATAAAGATGATATGACTGTTTTATCTTATTGAACTTTTCAAGGTCATTCTGCCATGTAAAAGCCACCTGGTCCAGATTTTCAGCCGTTTCAAGGCATTGGCGTATCTCCCGGCTGCCGGTGATCAGATCAAAGGGCTGTTTTTCGAATTCATATTCATACGGGGGCGGTTTCCATTTAAAACCGTCAGCATGGTTCTCAATAACCGCCTGGAGCAGTTTAAGGGTGGTCAGGTATGGCGTATACCTGGACCTGTCAATGATGTGGACCTGAAATCCGTGGCAGGGGTGGCCCTGCCATTTGTTTGCCATCGGTTCAAAAACCGTCGGTCTGAGAATGATCCCCCCAAAGGTGTCCATGGGCAGGGCCACCGGGGGCTTGTCACTATCCAGATAGGGGGCCCCGAACAGCTCAAAAGGCTGGCTGGTGCCCCGGCCCTCGGAGATATTGGTGCCTTCCAGAAGGACCTGGCCGGGATAGACCATGGCGGAAACGGGCGTGGGCAGGTTGGGAGACGGCGGCACCCAGGCAAGGCCGGTATCCTGATAATACATGGCCCGGTTCCAGCCCTTCATGGGAATCACTTTCAGGTCACACCCGATTCGATAGCGGTCGTTGAATAACAGGGCGATTTCGCCGATGGTCATCCCATGACGCATGGGAATGGGAAAACGGCCCACAAAGGAGGCATATTCATCCGACAGAAGATTGCCCTCAATGACAACGCCGCCTATGGGATTGGGCCGGTCCAGAATAACGATTTTACGGTTACAGCGCCGGGCCGCTTCCATGCAGTAACTCATGGTGTAAATAAAGGTATAAACGCGGGTGCCGGCATCCTGCAGATCAATGAGCAGGATATCAATGTTATCAAACATCTTTTCGGTGGGGATCCGGGTTTCCCCGTAAAGACTGAAAACAGATATATCGAGAAATGGATCTATGGTATGGTCCGATTCGATCATATTGTCCTGCTTTGCGGCCCAGAAACCGTGCTGGGGAGAAAAGAGCGTGGTCAACTGTCCCGGGAAGCGCTCATGGATAAGGTGCCGGGCATGCCTGAAGGTGCGATCCACAGAGGCCGGATTGCACAGCAGTCCCAGTCGCTTGCCTTTAAGCTGGTTAGGTGGTGATTTGATTAGATTCTCAAGACCGGTGTAAACCATTTTGTTTTTGCCTGTATAGCGATTTTAATCCGCAGATTACGCAGATTAAAATGAATGTGGCATGGATGCTGCGAAATCTGTCGGGTCAATTCCCCGCAGATTGCCGGGGGGTGTTTGTTTGTTTTCGCATTCAGGGGGCAGGGGACCGAAACCCGGGCTGTCGCCCTGCAAGCCGTAACCCCTGAATCGTCTCCAATTTTTTACAGGCATCCAGGTGGTGTGTCAATGGTTTTGCATGACGAATTCTTGCAAAAGCCCCAAAGTAAAGAATCCTGGCCCAAAGGACCAGGTTTTTCAGGACAAAATAAAACGTCTTGGTTTC
>CAZFXX010000353.1:0-3347 GCA_964522985.1 uncultured Desulfobacteraceae bacterium | reverse complement strand
GGGACGGGATTCTCACCCGCTAAAATATGCGACCTTGCCCGGCCGCACCACTTCTTACTTCTCACTTTTCACTTTATATGCGGTGTCTTACACTGACGATGGTTCGGTTGTCTTCAAGAAACGGAAGCGGGTATTGCTGAATGGTAAGGGACATGGTGTGACTTTTGAGTAACGATCTCACAGCTCTGATCTCTGCGCCCTGGACATTTCCCTTGAGCGCAATAATCATACCGTCTCCCGAAAGAAGGGGCAGGGCCAGGGCAACAAAAGACGCTAAAGAAGTCAGCGCCCGGCTGATAATAACATCGAACTTTTTTTCGAACTCGGCCATTCCGGCCATCTCTTCGGCCCGGATATGAACGGCATCAATTTTTTTAAGCCTCAGCGTACGGATGACGTGTTTTAAAAAACTTATTTTTTTTCGGGAAGCATCAATCAGGGTGACTGACAGGGACGGGACCAATATCTTTAGGGGAATACCTGGAAATCCTCCGCCGGAACCGATGTCCAGCAATTTTTTTTTGTCCCCGGGTATTATCAGGGAAGGAATAATTGAGTCCAGCACATGCTTTACGGCAATTTCAAGCGGATCGCAAATAGCCGTAAGGTTGATTTTTTGATTCCACTGCATTAGTTCAGCGGCATGGACTGCGAATCGATCCATTTTCCCCGAATCGATATGGATGTCGAAGGTATCGGCGCCGGTACGTATAGCGTCTTTCCACTGATCCGATCCGATGTCCATATCAGCAGACACATGCGGCATCTTTATTTTGCTCGTAAATACTGACGCTGTCCTCAAAATCCATCAGGATTGAGATATCACTACCGCCGCTCAAAGATGTCTTGGCATGAGGATACCGTTTTTTAAACACATGGATCATGGCTGAATTTTCCCGCAGAACCATAGCTGAAAACTGCTTATAATTATTTTCACGGGCAATGTTTTCAAGTACTCCCAGGAGATAGGTGGCAACCCCGGACCCCTGAAAGTCTTCCCGTACGACAAACGCCACCTCGGCTTTTTCTTCGGTTTCCATGGCATAGGAAGCAATCGCCATAATCTCTTTATGCCCACCTTTTTGTACAAGTCCGATGATGGACATGTTCTTACGATAATCGATACTGGCCCATTGTTTCTGAATCACTGCGTGGGAGAACAGCTTCATTTTATAAAAAAATCGAAAATATATGGTTTTTTCCTGCAGGGAGTAGAAAAAATTTCGATAGGCAAATTCATCAGACGGCAAAAGCGGCCGAAATTCAATCGCTTTGCCGTTCCTCAATGTCAATGCCTTTTTATAGCCCTCCAGAAACAAAAGATCATCCTGGGAAGGCGGGAGTTGATCTGGAAAAATATAATGACGCTTCTTGGCGACTTCGATCAGTTCTTCACGAAACTTGGGATGCGCAATCTGGGCCAAACCCATAACCCGCTGGTAAATACTTTTTCCCTGCAATTCAGCAATTCCGTATTCGGTTATGATAAAATTTACATCTCCTCGGGTAGTGGCCACACCGGCGCCCTCGCTCAAATGGGGCACAATACGGGATACGGTTCCATTCTGGGCCGTTGAAGGCATGGCCACTATGGAAAAGCCGTTTTTGGACATTGCACTGCCGCGAATAAAATCAACCTGGTCTCCAATACCACTGTAGAACATATGTCCCATTGAATCCGTGCAGACCTGCCCTGTTAAATCCACCTCCAGAGCAGAACTGATGGAAATCAGATGATCATTACGGGCGATTACGGTGGGATCATTTACAAATTCCGATGAGCGGAAATAAAACATCGGGTTGTTGTCAACATACCGATACAACTTTTCAGACCCCATACACAAGGATGCCACCACCCGGCCCGGAAGCAGCGATTTTTTCTTATTGGTGACCAGACCCTTTTCAAAAAGCGGAAGAAAGCCGTCGGTGATGACCTGGGTATGAATTCCAAGGTCCTTTTTATTATCGAGATATTGCAATACGGCATTGGGCAGATGACCAAATCCCACCTGCAGGGTAGCGCCGTCGTCCACAAGTTGATTAATATAAAATCCGATTCTAAGGGTTATCTCATTATTTTTTATCCGGGGCAGAGATTCCACCAGCGGTTCCACACAGGGGACCAGATAATCAATATCATCCACATGCACAAAGCTGTCGCCCCATGTTCTGGGCATCTGCGGATTCACCTGAGCGATGACAATACCGGCATTTTCCATTCCCGAACGGGTAATATCAACCGAAACGCCCAGACTGCAGTAGCCGAACCTGTCGGGAGGGCTCACCTGAATCAGGGCGACGTCCAGACCAATGCGCTGGTTTTTAAAAAGATGCGGAATCTGTGACAGATAGGCAGGAAGATAATCGATCTTGCCTTCAAAGGCGGCTTTGCGCATTTTTGTGGAAATAAAAAAGAGCTTAAGGGAAAATCGTCGCAAAAAACTTTTGTCTTCCATGAATTCCGAAAATGTGGATGACAGCATCTGGTACACCATGATATCCTGCATGCTCATATCAGATACCATGGCGCGTATTAAAGCCTGGGGCTCGCCACATCCGGTACCGATAAAGACCCGGCTCCCCCGGCCGATTTTTGTCACCGCCTGTTCCGGGGTCATCACTTTTTCGGGACAGTATTCATTTAAATCCATTGATCAGTCTCCATAAATTATTTTAAAGACATGTCGTATTGTTTGCTTCCGAACCGCTAAAAACGCCCCGGATTTACCGGCAGGCGGATAGTGATAAAAAATGGAAGGGATCATATTTGAAATATGCCTCACCATCTAAAACGCATATATCCCTACTTTTATATAAATATATCGTTCAGATAGCAACTTAATTTGAATATTTATTTACAAATCGATTATAAAAAAGATAATAATGCGGTCATAAATTTTCAAAGGGTCTGCCGCATCAAACCATCTGCGGCACAGCCTCAAATTCCAGATACGTCATACCATGAAAATACAACATTATTCAGACATTCACGCTACAAGATTTAATGCCCCCGGCGTCAGGGGCACTGCCGGTAGAATAGCCATCGGCAAGGCAGATGGCGCGAACAATTTCTGCATGCGGGTATTTGAAATTGAAAAAACCGGTTATACGCCACGGCATACCCATGACTGGGAACATGAGATTTTTATTCACCACGGCAGCGGTGAAGTGTATCGGGAAGGCCGATGGAATAAGGTGGATGCCGGTAGTACGATCTTTATCCCGGGCAATGAGGAGCACCAGATACGCAATGCCGGTGAACAGCCCCTTGTTTTTGTCTGCCTGATTCCTGCCGGGACCCCTGAGCTGTAACATTTTTATAAAAGTGGTGAGACAGGAAATATTTT
>CAZFXX010000352.1:0-3383 GCA_964522985.1 uncultured Desulfobacteraceae bacterium | reverse complement strand
GTTAGAGCTTGATAAAGAAGAAGTGCGCACTCTAAAATAATAGATTTGGCCGTTTGTTAAGCCGGTAGCCGTAATACTCGGTTTGGAGCTACTTATGGATTGAATAGCGGGCCCACCTGGAGAATCAGCGACTTGGACATAGTATTTTTTAGCGCCCATTACCGGGTTCCAGGTGAGTGTCGCCTGGGTGTTGCCTGGGATTACAATTACAAACTTATTGTCCGGAACAGGCAAAAATTCGGTGGGTGTTACTGAAACTTGGTTTGAACTTACAATTGTCGAGCTGGCATTATGTGCATCCACAACATAATAATAAGTTGTTCCGTTTGAAAGAGCTGTGTCGGTATAAGATGTCGTTGTAAAAATACCGATAGATGTTTCACTTCTTTTTAAGGAATAAGAGATTGCGCCAAATGCCATATCCCAGTCGAGAGCCACTCTCTCATTATCGGGCCATCCGATCAGAATTGGGGCATGGGGTTTTTCCAAGGCGGATACCAGGGCATTTGCCTCTGGGGAAAACGCACTATAACCATTTTCATTCATTGCCGCAATAACATAATAATAGGTTATCCCATTTATAAGGCCTGAATCCTCATATGTGGTATGACTTAGAATAGCTCTGAAATCGTAAGGCCCACCAATATCAGTTGCTTGGTAAACCACGTACTTTGTGGCACCCTCGGATTCGGTCCATGAAAGGCTTGCCCATGTGCTCCCGGGGGACACCGTCAATGTTTCCGGCGCTAAAGGCAATGCTGCCGATGGCATAGCGGTCACTATATCGGAATAGGCACCGGCGCTTGTACTCATGGTTTGTATAACGTAATAATATCGAAGACCATTGGTCACGTCCCTGTCGGTATAGCTCAAGCCCGGGGCTGATGGGGACAGCAAGGTGTATTGCCCCTCCGGGGAAATGCGGTATACGTTATAATGAACAGCAGACGTAACGACATTCCAGGTCAGTGATACTGCGCCGTTGCCTGAGATTACTGTTACACTGGCTGGTGCTTTTAGGACCGATGTGGTCGGGGTAACTTCAACTTGAGACGAATAAGGGCTTTGGCCGTCAGCGTTCAGGGCGGTCACCACATAGTAATAGGTATCACCGTTTTGAATTGTATGGTCTGCATACCCGTTTAGTTGTGTTTGGGCAATAAAGCTGTAAGGTCCGCCGTTTGTATCGGTTCGCCAAACGACATATTCAGTAGCGCCGGCTACCGGCTCCCATGTAAAGCTTACCTCTTCGTTGCCGGAAATTTCAGACAGGCCTGCAGGAGGTATAGGCGTAGCGCCACTTGCAATGGGAATGAATGAAAAAAGAATGAAAAATAAGAAAAAAATCGCTGTAACTGTCTTTTGATAATATTTTGTCATCATATTCTCCCCGCTATTATAATTACATTTTTTGATTTATTTTCATTATCATTTGATGATTGCTCTTCTGGTGAGGCAACCAGCTTACAATTTGATTGGACATTATTACGTATTTGGGAAAAATTTTGGACTGACCCGTTGCATACAGGAGGAGTACTTCTTGAAAAAGAAAACCATCGAGTCAATTAGAAAAAAATATTCTAATTCTGCTCGCTTCAAAGATATCTCATTACGGCGGTTGGAAATGAATTCAGAGGGATCGAAGGAGAGTATCGTCGGTTGCTTGTAACAGCAGAAAAATTTTTTAAACCGATAAAATGTGCTCTGGTGGATTATTAAACGAGATGAGAATATAAAATCTATGAAATATGTTTTGGATTAAGTCAAGATAAATGATTGTTTTCTCGTCGATAGTGACTTTGCCGATTCCTTTATTCTATCATAGAAAACCTGGCCCGCTGGGCCAGGTCACAGTTTAGTGGTTTTAGCATCTGAACAACCTTTGTTACACCAAAAGCCAGGGATCGCGTCTTGGTTATTGATTATAACTCAGGAAAACCAAGAGTGAACGGGGTTGTTATCTTTAGTCTTAAATTTTTCACGGCGGGTTTTTCCCGCTGTTTTCTCATAGGGAAGCGGGCGGGAACAGATAAAATCAGGAAAGCCGCTGTTTTTTTCAAGCCCAGATTGTGATTACATTGCAGCATATTGCGGAAACGACAGTATTGCGAAAGTTTTCACCAGTGCACACTATCGATAACTTTACGTAACGGTGCTTGTTTTTTCGATTTATTTTGATGGGTTATGTTGATTTTAAGATTTCATTTTTCCCTGTTTATGTCAAGTTTTTTCTCGTCTTCCAAAAATTCAACTGCTCTCGCCAGAGGGTTAATTTCTTCGCACTGGCGCATAGGCGGCGCGACGAGAATGGGTCTGCAATTTTACTCGTCGGAGGAGCGCCGCCGCTTGAAGGTTAAGCCTGTCGTTCGATTACTTTTTCTATGGCCTTATGATAATCACGCTGGACCTTTACATTTGATACCTTGGCATATCTTTGCGTTGTCTTTATCCGTGAATGGCCCAATAGATCCTGTATTGAAACAAGATCCGCATCCGCATTGAGAAGTTGTGTTGCCATTGTATGACGAAGCTGATGGCATGACGCTTTTATGCCGGACTGACGGGCATAATGTTCCATCCGTTTTTGAATGCCCCGGACAGAAATCGGTTTGCCTCGATGGGTCCTCTCTTCAACTAAAAAGACCCTTTTGCACCTGGATGGCGGTCTTGCCCGGAGGTATTCCTCTAACATTTTTTTAGCGTCTCTGCTTAAATAAACGACACGGCCTTTACCTCCTTTACCCTCAAATATAAAAAGCTGGCTGCGCACAAAGTCAATGGCGGACAGGGTCAACTTCGCGACTTCCTCTACCCGCAATCCGCAACGGAGCATTAATATGAATATCGCCCGGTCGCGACGGTTTTTGATGACAGAAAAAAGCTGGATAACGTCTTCATCTCTAAGGTATCTGGGCAAGGGCCTTGATAGACGAATGGTATATCCGCGTTTTACCGGGTTGGTCATCCGGACCTGTTCTTCATCGATCAAATAGTTATAAAATCCCCGGATGCTGTCTAAATGACAGTTGACGGTTTTGGGAGCCAGGCGCCGGCGCAGAAGGTAGTCTATATATCTTAACAGCTTTTTATTCGACACCAATTCCACCGGGATATCGATCCACAAAATAAATTGTCTCAAGGTGCTCATGTAATTTTTAACTGTATACAAGGAATAATTTTTACGTTTAATAAACCGCCGGTAATCCAGAATCGCATTGGTAAGATCCATTGATCGCTCCCTTCTCGATTTTATCCATAGCTTTAAAATATTCTCCTCTCCGGGTAATGTCGGTCAGCCGGGCATACCGCCGAGTCATTTCGATACATTCATGGCCTAAAAGGTGCTGAAGACATTCCAGTCGCATGCCGGCATTCAAGAGTTC
>CAZFXX010000351.1:0-3391 GCA_964522985.1 uncultured Desulfobacteraceae bacterium | reverse complement strand
CTTGGGATTGTATGCATCGCACATGACTACAGGGAACATAAAAGAACCGATGAAATGTTGAAACATTCCGAGCTGAAGCTGCGTTTTCTTTCCTCCCAGGTCCTGGCGAGCCAGGAGCAGGAAAGAAAAAGGGTGGCCATGGAACTCCATGACGGTATCGGGCAATCCCTGACAGCAATAAAATTCTGTGTGGAAAGCAGTATCGAGGATCACGGCAAGGGGAAAAAAAGTACCGGCTTATCCTCCCTTGAACAGGTGGTGCCCATGATTCAGGGCACCATTGAGGAGGTCCGCAAAATAGCTATGGATTTGAGGCCGTCTTCTCTGGATGACCTGGGCCTGGCGGCCACCATTACCTGGTTTTGCCGGCAGTTCCAGCTGATATACTCGGGCATCAGGATCGAAAAGCGGGTCCTTGTGGATACAAAAATTATGCCTGAAAATTTAAAAACCACTATTTTCAGGATATTACAGGAAACATTTAATAATGTGGCCAAACACAGCGGTGCCGAGCTGATCCGGCTGGATCTGATTCAGGACGAAACGTCGGTGACGTTGAGCATCGAAGATAACGGAATGGGCTTTGAGATTGAAAATCAAAATAAAAATGCCCTTGATCATGGTTTTGGACTGCCGGGTTTACAGGAACGGGCTGAGCTTGCCGGCGGAATTTTTTCCATTTGTTCGAAAAAGGAGAAAGGGACGACAGTACAGGTCGTCTGGTCCTATCGGGCAATGAGTCCTTTTCCCAGGGCATAGGTTGTCAGGGCGGCTGTGGTGTGAAGATCAAGCTTTCTCATGAGGTTGGTGCGGTGTTTGTCAACGGTTTTGTAGCTGATGCAGAGGTATTCGCCCATGGCCCTGTTGGTGTAACCTTCGGCAATTAATTTGAGGACTTCCTTTTCTCTCTGAGTAAGTGTATCAAAAGGGGTTTCAGGCCCAGTTATTTTTTTCCCTTCCAGGTACCCTTTGATGACCCGGTCTGAAATGCCGGGGCTCAGGTAGGGTTTCCCGGCCAGAACATTGTGAATGGCAATGATTAGTTCCGTGTGGGTATCATCTTTGGAGACATAGCCGTCGGCACCGGCTTCGAGTGTCGCCTGAACATACTCTTCGGTTTTGTGTACCGTCAGCACCAGGACTTTGGTCTCCGGGAATTGTCTCTTGATTTCCCCGATCGCCTCCAGGCCGTTGGTCCTGGGCATGGTTAAATCCAGCAGGATGATGTCCGGCCGTAACTGACCGACACACCGGATGGCCATCCGGCCGTCTTCCGCCTCTCCTATAACATTAAAGTCAGGGTGAGACTCTAAAAGTGCCCGGAGGCCTTTTCGAACGATGGTATGATCTTCCGCGATAACGATTGTTTTTTTTTCCATAAATACGCTGGCCTGCCTTCATTCCCAAACCGTTGAAAGGCACTGTCTTTCAATGGATTCAGCCGATATGCTCGGCTCAATTCCAATTAAAATAAGACTTAAATGGGGTCTTACCTGGTAACATATAGGGCAATTGCCCTATTTACCATATGAACCATCCTGGGTATAAATATATCAGGATTTTAACGAGTTTACCAATGATAACGGTCAATTTTTTTAAAGACGGAGCGAAAAATGCTTTTAGGTCAGGAAAAAAAAGCAATACAACAGATTGTAAATCATATACATCAGGTGGAACAATGCCTTAAAACGGCCCGTCAGGCAGTTGAAGACTATTTTGCAAATGATGTTGAGACGGCCCTTGCGCTGATGAAGCAGACTCATGAAAAGGGGGAAAAAGCGACTGCCGTTCAGCATGACATTATAGCGGCCCTCTACGGCGGCGCTTTTTTGCCGATTTTACGTGAAGATGTCTATAATATGGTTAAATCAATGGGTGATCTGGCCCAAAGGGCGAATTTTTTTTGTAGTTTTTTATTTTATAACCAACCGCATGTGCCAATGGATTTAAAAATACCGTTTAAAAAAATGGTTCAAAAGGCCTTTGATAGTATCGATCCTGTCAGGGATGGGGTACTGGGCTATTTCGACGGATATGGAAAGACCAATACGGTTCAGCATATGGCCGGGCGTATGGAAAAACTGGCTGTGGAAATTGTCGGGATGAAATGTGAATTGGTACACCTGATTTTATCGGCGGATGTTGATCCAGGCGATAAGATCCTTTTAAAAGACTGCATCGAAGGCATCATCACAATATTTTCGGCAGCTGGAAAGACTGCTGACAGAATGGAATGTATTACCCTGAAAACAGGGTTTTGAATACCATAAGGACGGGGCTATTTTTTTCAGGAGGAAGCAATGTTTGGATTTTTATTTAAAAAACAGCATCAGATTGAAACACTTATTTTTAACTACATTGAAAATTTCAGAAAAACCCAGAAATTGTTTTCAGAGGCCTTTACGGCGTGCCGGTCAAATCCGTTTTGCAGCGATTTTGATTTTTTGACCAAGCAAACCCACAAATATGAATCCCACGGCGATGATATTCGGGATGAGATCAATGATTTAATGTACGGCAAGGCACTTTTGCCAGAATCCCGTGAGGATATTATGCGACTGATAGAATCGGTGGATAAAATCCTGGGGCACTTTGAAACGATTCTGCATATAATTAAGGAGCAGCAAATATCTATTCCTGATTTTATTATACCGAAAATCGATGAATTGTTTACCAGTTCCCTGGAGAGTTGTGACTTGATGCTGGAACAGGTCGAGGCCTTGTTCAGCACGCAGCAGGGAATACGGGAACTGGTTGCCAGAATTGATCTGCTGGAAAGTCGCTGTGATCATATCGAGCGCAATCTTATTCGTGCCGTTTTTGCTTCAGATCTTGATTTGGCCCAAAAAATTCAGGCCAAAGAAATTATATTGCAGATAGGTGATATTTCCGACCAGGTGGATCGGGTATCAAAACGGGTCAACATCATTCGCATGAAGAGGATTGTATAATGTTTTCTCTGCTGGGCGGAATTTTTTTGGGGTGGTCATTGGGGGCCAATGATGCATCCAATGTCTTTGGTTCGGCAGTGACATCCAGAATGTTGAAATTCTGGACCGCCGCTGTTCTGGCTGCGATCTTTGTTCTTATCGGGGCAATTGCCGAAGGGCAGGCCGGCATAGAAACGCTTAAAGGCCTGACACAGTTAAACCTGCAGCAGGCAGTGGTCTCTTCCGTGGCGGCTGCCGTCACCGTCACGATAATGACCGTACTGGGTCTTCCGGTTTCCACATCCCAGGCCGTGGTGGGTGCACTGATCGGCATTGGCATTTTAAACCAGCAGTTTAATATCACCGGTCTGGGAAAAATTGTCGGTTGCTGGTTCGGAACACCGGTGGGGGGCCTGGTGATTGCCATCATTTTATACAAGGTATTGGGGGCATTTTATAAC
>CAZFXX010000350.1:0-3392 GCA_964522985.1 uncultured Desulfobacteraceae bacterium | reverse complement strand
CTGTCTCTGTAACTGTGGACCAATTAACTGTCACATATTCCATTCCAAGTTCATTGTTTATATAAACAGCATTAAAGGAACCTGCAAGTATCTCTACAGGAAGGGTGCTCTCGTCTGTGCCGAACATTAAAGCAATAGGTGAACCATTATATATTGGTCCGCCAGTTTCATTATAAAGGTATTGAACACCGACATCTCCAGCAGCATTTTCTATACCAACAGTACAACTCGTCAGATCAAAGGATGAACCTACCTCTTTGTATTGCAGGTTGATATTACCGCTTGGATAAAGAATAGCTTGTGCGGTGAACCAGCCATTTTCATCAGCACTATATTCCGGCATTTTCTCATAGGTAATTACCATATTACCGCCAGAAGTTCCATAATATAAATGATAATCAGACACACTTGTATCACCAGGATCCATATCATTCCAAATGAGAGCTATCATACCATTGGGATCTGCGGCATTTGGTATTGGGTCATTTATAAAGTCGCTTTCTGTTTCTTCGATCAAGCTAATATAACCATCAGCACAAATCCAGAATTGAGTATAATCAACTCCAAAATAATTGAAAGTAAATCCAATCTCATAAGGACCACCAACACTGTTATCTCCACTTACAGTACCGCTAACATCCGTACCCGTTGTAGAAATATCAATCCAGCTATAAGTAGGTTGAGATGGTGCTCCGCTTGCTCCGGTTGTGGAATTGGCAAAATAGTATAGAGGTGTCCCGGTTCCTTGACCGTAATTATAATTAATTCCAGTTCCGCTTAATGCAGCAGTATGTGTAACTTTTGCAGAGGATTCTACAGACAAATTTGCTGTTTTAGCTCCGACTGAAGTAGGTTCAAAGGTTACATCAACTGTCATTGATTGACCAGCAGTTAAATCAGCCGGATAAGTATTAACATCGGTTATAGAGAATTGAGTGTTGTCTGTTCCAGTAATGGAAATTGCCGGATCAATGGTTAAAGTCCCTTCACCTATATTTGTAATTGTGAAGGTTTGAGCAGCAGATGATTCTCCCAAATTAACTGTGCCGAAATCTTTTAGCGCGGGATCAATACTGAAAATCGGGCTGGTAGGGATTTCTTCAACAGTTACGTCATCAATCCATAAACTACCACCATCGTTATCAATCATTCTAAATGCGATATATTGAGAACTCCCATATGCTGAAAGGTCAATTGTATATTCTGTCCATACTGATGGCATATTTGTTCCAGCAACAAAATATGCCAAGTCAGTTGTAAAGTTAGATGCTGCAGAATTATCGTCAGCAATCTGTACTTTTAAATCAGTATCTTCAACTGAACTTTGGCCTCTTAACCAGAATTTCAGACGAAAATTATTTGTACCGAAAACCAATTCAGGCGTAATTAGAAGATGTTCACCACCTGCGCTAGCAAACGGAGCTATTGCGCAATAGGTGCCTCCATCCGGACGCGGATAACTGTTTATCTTCCAAACGTTTGTCCCACTTACTGTAATTTGACTCCAGCTAGGAGGAGCTGCGGGATCACCGCTCCAATTATCTTCAAATCCTTCTGTCCATGGAAATGTTGTTACGGGACCAAATTGCGTAGTAAATATTTCAGCTCGACTCCAATCACTATAATTTCCATCACCGCAATCAGAACGAACATACCAATCATAAGTTGTGCCTGCGATTAATGGAGGATTTAAAGTATAGGGATTAGATGTAATACCTGTTATTGTTGTACCTGTTCCCTGTGTGAATCCTGTTGCACCCCATTCAATTTCCCACGTGGTTGCAGTACCTGCCTCTGTCCAACCTAAATCTGCTGTTGTCTTGGTAATGTTGGTTGTTGTTAAATCTGTGGGCTTTGGATAAGCGGGAACGTAAAGTTCAACTCCTGTAAAGTAATCTACATAGAGATAATATTCATAAAATGAAACACACTGAACAGCTATAAAAATTTCAGTTCCGTTATAAGCACTAAGATCAAAAGTAAATTCAGTCCATGCATTAGGAGCACCCGTAATTGAACCCAAATTCACAGTAAAGTCAGCAACATTAGTTTCGGTAGTTGAAAGCTTTACATTGAAATCTTCTAAGTAACTACTACTATAAGACTTGTACCAGAAACTAAGGTTGTTATGTCCTTCTGTGGGTATTAGTTTTGGAGTAATCAGCCAATCGTCACTGGGACTTTCATAATGCTTTCTGGCTACATATGAACCATCATATGCAGAAGTTGTTGCATATACTTCCCACGTATAGCTTCCACCATCATTGTTAATTACTGTCCACTCATCTGGTGGAAATGTTCCTTCAAAGCTTTCATTTAAATCAGCACCAAAAGCCAAGCTTGCCGTAAACAGCATAATTCCTAAAATTAATACAATCTTTTTCATTTTGATTTCCTTTCTACAATTTTTTATTGTTAGTATAATAAATCCTTATCTAAGACATTAGCAATTTTTCATACCTGTTTTTTTCGTTTCTAAAATTTGGGTGCTGTCCTTAATAACTTCAATGTAATCGAGGGGATTATCATTTTCTTTCCTCTGTTCGTACACGGAAGAGAGGAGGGTGATTGCGCTTTTTGCAGATTCTTCCTTCTGAATAACCTTTTGCTTCAAACTTTCGATAAGGTTCGTAAAAGAAGATTTCGGGTTGAGTGCTTCATATTTTTTATTACGACCGATCTTCTTCTCTGTACAAAAGCCCTTGCTGATGAGCTTATTGAGAACTTCATAGACTTTTGTTCGGGGGATATTTACAAGTTTCTGAATTTCTGTCGCGGTAAAATCTTTTTTCTGAAAAAGAATCTTATACACCTTCGCTTCACGAGGTGAAAATCCTAAATCAATCATTTCATTTTCAATTTTTTCTAAATTTTTCATATTGTTACCCATGTTGGGGGTAATGGATTTCTTGGAATAAAAAGGTGTCAAGTTTTTATGAAAAAATTTATTAATGATTGTTAGATAGATTTTTTATCCTCGGTGAAATTTTCCTATAATTTAATTCTGCTATAATTCGATCCCTCATATTATTTAATCCATAGAAAGAATACTATAAATTGCTGCTACTATAAATACCCGTTGATCCTCTCCTGCAACTGTCTGCACGCATTCCTAGCTGCTTTATCAAAATCGTTCTCATCCTCTTTTGAGTAAGAAAAAATGATACCTCTTGATGAGTTGATAAGTATATTTGGATGTTTCTTCCCGGTTGTATATTTCATCACTTTTTCCAGATCACCACCTTGTGCACCAATGCCTGGGACTAGGAAAAGCGCATCAGGTAACATTCCCCTGATCGTCCTCATTTCTTCGTCATTTGTAGCGCCGACAACTGCGCCAAGCATATCCTGATTCCACTCCTTGATCTTTTCACAGATTCCTTCGTAGAGCA
>CAZFXX010000349.1:0-3444 GCA_964522985.1 uncultured Desulfobacteraceae bacterium | reverse complement strand
GACAAAAATGCCGTTTTCCTCTTGCCATCTGCCCCTGTTTTTCTCTTAAAAGCGTATTTTTGACCCTGAAAATAGCCATTTAAGGCCTTATTTGACAGAATTTTACAACCTTTTATTTATTATATCAAGATATTCCTGTGGCCCGACCCCCATTCCACGCCTTATTTTTTTTTGGCGCCTCGCTGTCTCCTGTGAGCACAATTGACTCGATAAAGCCCGGCCCAGTTGAAACAGCGAGGAGTCATTTTTTATCAATCTACCGCAGCCGCCAGATCTGCCATGAATTTTTCCATGTCCAGGCCATATTTTTCAGCAACGGTTTCCAATGTCTCGAAAAGGGACTGGCAGCAGATGCATTCTCGGGCCTTCGCATCATAGACCCTGAACACTTTCTGGGTGGCTTCGTACCGGGATACCACATCCAGCACGGTCATGTCCGGGGAAATTTGGTGTCTACCCGGTGCAATGGTGTTGTCCATATATCTCCTATCTCACTTTCCCGGATAACCCGGGCAAAGGCCCGGGGTATCTGTCCGATGATCTCTATCACTTGGGTGGCCGGCGTGGGACGGGCATAATGTCCCGCCCAACGATTCACTTTTGCAGCCAGCGTTGCGGCTTTTGTGACGGACAGCCCCGTGCCGATAAGGGCCGTAACAATGCCGACAAGGGTGTCCCCGGTGCCCCCCATGGCCTCCATGGCCTCTTCCATGGGGCTGTCAATGGTTGCATGGATCTGCTTTCCTTTGGCCACATAATCCGTTTTCCCCTTTACCAGGAGGCAGCGGGCCGCATTTTCATGTTCACAGGCCCTGGCAATCAGTTCCGGTATCCTGTTTTCCTCATGCAGGATAAACCCCCGTGTATAAAAAGGGTGCGGTGCCGCTTCATCGGCCAGAAACGCCAGTTCACCGGCATCGGGTGTAAAAAGATCATATTCAGCGGCAAACCCGCTCATCTTGGCCGCGTACATAAAGCCGGCATCTGCAATCAGCACCGGCCGGTTACGCATCTTTTCCATGGCCATCAAAATCCGATTGTGCCAGTCCACATCCGGCTGCAGGTAATGAAACGCAAGGACATTAAAGCCGGTGCCTGTTTCTGACTGAGGATCACCTGGCCCAAAATCAAACGACGCCAGTTGCTCTGCAAGGGTTTCATACAGCCGCCGGCTGCCGGTGCCCTTCCCGATATCCCCCACCAGATAGCCAAAGGGCGGGTCTATATTCAAAGTCTCGCAGGTCTTTACAGCTGCGGCCAGCAGGGCCGGGGTTCCCCGGTTCACAGAAACTGAGTGGCCCTGAATGCAAATCCGGGTATCGTCCATGCTCACCGTTCCACTCACAAGGGGGAAGTCTTCGTCAGGCACGGTTCCAACTACGGCAAACATTGTCGTTTCATCTCCTCATAGGCCAGTTGAAGGGCATAGCCACACAGGGTATGCCCGATCTGTCTGGGGCTCGGGGCCTGGTCGAGTTTTTTCCCCACCATCGCTTCTGCCAGATAGGGCACATCCGGGCAGCCGCCACCGGAAATATTGACGATGGTCAGCGTTTTTTTATGGATGGTCAATTTCATATTGGCGGCCCGAACCATCCGGTAATCACCGAAATCCTTGATTTGGAAAAGATCCACCGGCTGCAGCAAGGGGCTGCTCACCGGTACCGTTTCCATGGGTGATACACCGGCTTTTTCAAGGGTCCGCAGGATATCCAACTCCTCCATAAGGGGAATCTCAATGACCAAATCGCACCCGCTTCGGATCTCCGGGGGCGGTCCCATTACCTTTATGGGCCATCCGGCCGATGTCAGAACGCTTTCGGCCCGGATGACCTCACTGGTATTGTCAAATACCAGTATCCCCCGCTCCACGGACAGGCCCTCTGGTGTCTTGGTTTTCTTTTGTCTTAAAAAGCCGAATAAAGACAAGGTCAGGCGTCCTTTTTGATGGTGAGCTGATAACCGATATCATTTTCCTGAACGTTCGTCACCTCCCAGCCCTGACTTTGGGCGGCACGGCTCACATTCTCCTTTGAGGTATCCGTATCCACCTGTATCATCATCTGACCGTGCTGCATTTCTTTGATTTTATTCATGGTCAACAAAACCGGCTGGGGACAGGAAAGACCCGTGGCATCCACAAGTATACTCATTTTTTATTCTCCTTGGATTATTTTTTTCTCATTGTAAAACCGATAAAAACGCAAACCAGAAGACCGATTACCAATGCAGCGATGCCATGGGGGCCAACACCTTTAGGGGAGCTTGCTAGTCCAAAATTATGGGCAAAACCGGCCCCCACAATCATGCCCATCACGAAAATGGCGGCATCGCCGTCACCTTCGCCGGCCAGGAAAAGCTGCCGTCCCGGGCACCCGCCGGCCAGTGCAAAGGCCAGACCGGACAGCACCATGCCGCCAAAATTCCAGATCTGCATGGTATGTGCCACCGGTTGGCCGGCAACCCCCGGATGAAATTGTCCCAATGCCAGGTTGGCGATAAAGGCAAACACAACAAGGGCGAGAAGCCCCGTGAAAAGATGGGCCTGTCGAAATAAAATCAGATCCCTGAAGGCCCCCATGGTACAGAATCGACTTCTCTGAGCCAAAAAACCGATGCCCAGGCCCACCATCAATGAGATCAGTAACGGCGCATGTATCATGCCGGGTCCCTTCATACTGTAAAAAAGAATGCCGCTTTTAGGCTCTCCCTTAACCTGAGGGAAAATCAACATCAGTGCCAGAAAACCGATCATGGTCAACGGCAGCAGCCACCCAACGGAGGTGTAAGTCTTCTGGGCACGTCCCAGGTTGTACCCCCCTTTGAGAAAAAGCGTGCCGATCCAGATCCCCCCCGTGAGCCCGAGCAGGCCGAAAATGGCATTGGCGTCACCGGCGGCAAACCGCAGCAGGGCCCGCCACGGGCATCCTAAGAAGACCAGGGCGCCGATCATGGCAAAAACGCCCAGGACAAATCGCACAATGGGCGCCGAACCGGTCCGGGGCCGGAATTCTTTAAAAAGATAGGCAGCCACCAGAGATCCTAATACAAAACCGATAATCTCCGGCCGCATGTACTGAACCACCCCTGCGCGATGCAGTCCGATGGCACCGGCGATGTCCCTTTCAAAACAGGCCACGCAGATCCCCATGTTTCCGGGGTTTCCCAGTTTCTGCAAGAGCGCTGCAATCACGCCGATAAATGCGCCCACACCGATAATCCCCCAGCGGGTTGAAAAATAATTTTTATTCAATCAAATTCTCCTTTTAAAACCGCAAGTGAAACCAAAATAATAATACATCTGTGATATCCTATATAGATGATGCGATGGGGCCATAATCATCGACTATAAGCCCTGCGCTTGAATAGTATTGGGACATAGCTATTGTCCATCCGGAAACGGTCTTTTCGCCCAATCTCTGCGTTATGCTCAAAATTTTATCC
>CAZFXX010000348.1:0-3446 GCA_964522985.1 uncultured Desulfobacteraceae bacterium | reverse complement strand
AGAAACTGAATCGGGTACAGAAAACCTACGTCCTCAGCCGGAACGCCCTTGCCTGCCTGTGCAGGGTATCCGAAAATTTTGATGCCCCCAGGGATGCGCTGGTTGAGTATTCGATCCAGCGGCTGCTGCCCATTATTACCCGGGAACGGGAAAAACATCAGGTCCGCAAGGAGATTCTGGCCGATATGGAGAAACACCTGATGCAGGGTGAAAAAATACTGGAAAAATCAAGGGCGCACCTGGGGGAGGATGATCCTGTTTTCGACCGGTTGGAAAATGCCATAAAGGGTTGTCGGAATACTTACAGTGCTGTACATGAGTTTGTTGAAAAAGGCAAAATAATCGAGAATTTTTAATCCTCAGGGGCCATCCAGGCCCATCGGGCGGCGGTCAGGGGCGCATAAACCTGTGATCCCCCGGTACAGATGCCCTTTGAACGGTTTTTAAAAAAATGACCCCTTTATTTCCCGGTCTTACCGGAAAACAGGCCGAAACATACGCACTGGTGCTGTCGGCCCTGGGTATTCCTTACCGGGTTCAAAGACGGATGCATACCTGGGAGATATCGGTCATAGATGGCGATTATGAAAGGGCCCGGCTGGCAGTGGAAGCCTACCAAAAGGAAAATTCGGATCGATATCATCCCCCCCGAAACCCTTTCCCCCATTTTTACAGAACCTATACCGGTCTCTGGGTAGCGGCCCTGCTGCTGGCTGTCCACGCTGCTGTTGCAGGCAAACAGATCCACGAACCATTTACCCGCTTCTACGGTGCATCGGCCCTGCATATACTGGACGGTGAATTGTACCGCTGTGTGACAGCCCTGTTTATCCATGCCGACCCAGTGCATCTCATGGGCAATATGGCAGGCATCGCCCTGTTCGGCACGGCTGTCTGCTCTCTGACCGGCTGGGGCGCCGGATGGCTAATGATTCTACTGGCCGGAAGTGCCGGGAACCTGATAAATGCATTTTTTTTCCAAACCGGGCATCTTTCCATCGGAGCATCAACGGCGGTTTTCGGCGCACTGGGTATTTTGAGCGGACATCAGTTCGTCAAAAAATTGAACCTGCCCGGGCAAAAGATCAAGGCGCTGCTGCCTATAGGCGGCGGCATGGCGCTGCTGGGTTTACTGGGCTCGGCGGCCCACTCCGATATTACGGCCCATCTGTTCGGTTTCCTATGCGGTATCGGGATGGGTACATGCTGGGCATTATGGATCAAACAGGTACCGCCTGAAAAATATCAGATCGCCGGCGCCGGTATCGCAGTGCTTATTCTCACACTATCCTGGATGCCCTGAAACAATTGAATCATACCGAATCAAAGGAGGTTTTATGGCCCTGCACAAAATGGCCGGCAAGCCGGTTGCAAGCACCATGCTGGCAAATATTCCACGACTGGTAAGCGCCTATTTTACGATGCATCCCGATATGGGAGATGATAAACAAAAAGTAACATTCGGGACATCCGGGCATCGGGGCAGCGCCCTGAAAGGCAGTTTTAACGAAGACCATGTCCTGGCCGTAACCCAGGCGGTATGCGATTACCGGGTCCTCGGTAAAATCAGCGGTCCTTTGTTTCTGGGTATCGATACCCATGCCCTGTCCGAAGCCGGTTTTGCAACGGCCCTTGAAGTTCTGGCCGCCAACAATGTTAAGACCATGATCCAGACGGATCAAAATTACACCCCCACACCGGTCATATCCCATGCCATTCTGGCGCATAACCGGGAAAATCCTTCTTGCCGGGCGGACGGCATCGTCATCACACCCTCGCACAATCCTCCCGAAGATGGCGGTTTTAAATATAACCCGCCCCAGGGTGGACCGGCGGGTACGCGCATTACCCAATGGATTCAGGACCGGGCCAATGAGCTGCTCAACGCCGGCAACAGGAATGTCAAAAGAATCTCCTTTCAAAAGGCCCTTGGCCATGAAACGATTCATCGCCATGATTATATCCTGCCCTATGTCGAGGATCTGCAGAATATTATCGACATGGAGGTGATCCGGACATCCGGTCTGAAAATAGGTGTCGATCCCATGGGAGGGGCCACGTTGCCCTTCTGGGCACCGATCTGCGAACATTACAAATTGAACCTCGAGGTCGTCAACCCTGTCGTGGACCCGGCCTTTGGATTCATGACCGTGGACAAAGACGGCAAAATTCGCATGGACTGCTCTTCTCCCTTTGCCATGGCAGGTATGATCAGTCTCAAAGACAAATATGATATTGCCTTTGGCAATGACCCGGACGGCGACCGCCACGGCATTGTCACCCCAGGCAACGGCCTTATGAACCCCAACCATTTTTTGAGTGTGGCCATCTGGTATCTTTTCGAGAACCGATCCGGTTGGGGTGAAAAACCCGCCGTGGGCAAGACCCTGGTTTCCAGCAGCATGATCGACCGGGTAGCCCTTTATCTGGGGAAAAAATTGTGCGAAGTACCCGTGGGGTTTAAATGGTTTGTGGACGGATTGCTTGATGGATCTTTGGGTTTTGGCGGTGAGGAAAGTGCCGGGGCCTCTTTTTTGAGAAAAGACGGCAGGGTCTGGACCACGGACAAGGACGGCATGATCATGGACCTGCTGGCCGCTGAAATTACCGCCCGCACAGGCCAGGACCCGGCCCTGCATTACCGGCGCCTGACGGAAAGGTTCGGCAAACCGTATTACGAAAGAATCGATGCGCCGGCAACATTGGAGGAGAAATCAATCCTTAAAAACCTGACACCGGAACAGATCCGCGTAACCACCCTGGCCGGAGACCCCATTATAGGCCGGCATACCCGGGCGCCGGGCAATAATGCGCCCATCGGCGGCCTGAAACTCGTCACGGCAAACGGCTGGTTTGCGGCCCGGCCTTCGGGCACAGAGGATATTTACAAGATCTATACGGAAAGTTTCAAAGGGATAGATCACCTGGCCCGCATTCAGACGGAGGCCCGTGGTATTGTGGAAAGCGCCTTTGCTGCAGCCGGCCTTTGAATAGAATGACTAAAAATAAAGTGAGATTATGGAAAATACACCAAAAACAATACGACTGAGTGACTACCGCCCGTGTGATTACCTTATCGACACCACTACCCTTAATTTTGATCTGACGCCTTCCAAAACAACGGTGCATGGCACCCTGATGATGCACCCGAACGCGGATGTAAACGCCGATGCCGCAGCACCCCTTGTACTGGACGGGGAAGCTCTGACCTTAAAGTCGATCCGTTTGAACCATATCCTGCTCACGGATAAGGATTATGAGGTATCGGACCATACCCTCACCATATTACATATTACACCGGATGATCAGGGGCGCTTTATCCTGGAAACCGAAGTGGAGATTGTACCGGAGGCCAACACGTCCCTGTCCGGTCTGTACACGTCCAAAGGCATGTTCTGCACCCAGTGCGAGGCCCAGGGATTTCGCCGCATCACCTACTACCTGGA
>CAZFXX010000347.1:0-3465 GCA_964522985.1 uncultured Desulfobacteraceae bacterium | reverse complement strand
AGTATTGGAAGAAACATTGAGACAGGTGAACGAAGAATACTGCATGTATCCGGAATCAAAAAGGAGCAGCACTAAGAACGATATCGATCAATAATGTCGCCGGACAAAAGTTTTGAGAAGAATAGCAACTGCAATAAAATTATTTTCAGCATAAAAAATGAAAATAATGGCAATTTTTTACGACGCCATCAACAATAGTAAGGAGAATCCCTGGTGATTAAGCACAACTGTGAAAAATGCGGTTTCAGGGCAAAATATGACAAGAATTCCAAATCGTTTTTAGGCCGGGTATGGAAATGGCACATTACCTGGTGTCCCGGATGGAAGGGGTATATCACATCTCTTCTGGATGATGAAAGAACTGCATTAACCGAAAAGTATGGTTTAAAAAAATACAAATAAGTCTGTGATAGGTTAGAATTTTCCTGATACAGGGAGAGAGGATATCTTTCAACAAAGGAGGAGAATATGATAGAAAAAGATCTGTTTAAGTATTTTTCAATTTTTTCTGGTATTCCGAAGGAACAGTTGTCCGAAATTGCACAATGGGGTAAGGTCTTAGAATTTGATTCAGATGAAACAATTTTCCAAAATAATGAAGTCGCTTTTGATTTATATGGTGTCGTAGATGGAAATGTCGAATTGAGCCTTGTGGTGAAGGATAAAATATTGAAAACGGATATCCAATATGAAGAATCTATCCAAACCCATATCGAAACAATTGAAAAGGACATCATAGTTGATTCCATAGCGTCGGGTGAAATCCTCGGCTGGTCTGCGTTAATGGAACCGGGACAATATACAACAACTGCCAAGTGCTCCACATCTACCCGGATGATTTCATTACCTGCCGATAAACTCAAAGCGATTTTTGTTAAAAATCCACAAACAGGATATGTATTCATGGGACGATTGAGTGGGATTATTTCACAACGCCTTAAACATCGAACCGATAAGCTGATTGAAAGCTGGAGTCAGGCGTTTGATGTGAACAGAGTTTAGATTCAAATTAACCAACTGTTTTTCCAAGACAATGTAAAACTACGCGCTTTCAGTCGACGGCTGATCGCTGTGTTTGAAAGAGCACGTGGGGTGGGGCATGGCAATTGATTTTTTTTAACGCCATCCAAAAATAATTTTCACAATGGCCGGGGTCCAATGACTGGGGTCATTAAATGTTATATCTATTTCAGTCCCAGTTCAGGTCCTAAAATCATGGTGACGAAACATTCTCCAAAGCGCTCCCCTGCAACCAATTCGCGGATACGTTCAAAGGTTTCAGATTCGCTTCCCGCAATTTCGGCAGCTTTCATAGTGTAACCGTAGGCATCCCGAACATCCAGACCGGTGATTTCATAACCATAGCCTTTGACCAGCCAATGCAATGCCGCCACGCCGGCCTCAACGGCAAATTCAGGCTCGGTCTCGGCCATGTCCCGGGCTGCTCGGGTAAGGGTCCTGGGATCACAGGGGGTGCGATTGGCCAGCTTTATGGCTTCATCATAAAGCCCCACGGATTTGGCAGCGGCAAACCACTTGCCCTCATCATCGGGGGTGCCGGCAACCAAATCTTTCAAAATGTCAACCGGTTTTTTATTCGGATATTTTTTAACAATGGCGCGAAAGGTCGCCAGATAGGTGGTTTTTTGATTGGCTATCACGGCATAGCGGCTGTAGGCCTCCTCAGCCATGCCGCTGGTCAGCAGGATCTCTTCACAGGTTTCATCGATGATGGCATCCGGTTCATTTACCCCCCGGGAGTCCTCGGCAAAACGGAGGGCCTGGGCCTTTTTGCCCATGGCCAACAGTGCTTTAACGCCCCATCTCCGCTCAGACCAGTACTTGTAGGGCGCTCCCTTGAGCAGTTCCACGATTTCATTATTTCGCCCGGCCTTTAGCAGCGCGCTCAGGCAGGCTGATGTCCCCTTGAAATACATGCCCGGTTTCCCGTTCGGGCTCCATTTCATACGTAATATGTCGATAAATTCGTCGGCCCAGTGCGATGCACGTTCGGGGGTAACACACAACTCTCCCCAATGGTCGGGAAGCAGTTCGATATACGGCATATTGTCCTTTTCCACTGCCTGCCAGAGACGGTTCATCCAACGGTAACGGAGTTTGTCTTCGGCTGGTGCCCTGGCGATGATGGGCACAAGTGCCGCGATGGCATTGTTTACCGCCGTGCCGATGGCCCCCGAGGAACTGTCCACGTGTTCAATGGCCGGTGATATCTTTTCAAGGAACAAAACGGCCCCCTCGCCCCCCAGAACAGGGTCTTTGCGGGCCACCTTTTTGATTTCCGAAACCGCTTCCTTGATCCGCTTGATGGGCGTCTGGGACCGCCAGCCATAGACACCCCGCCTGAATCGGGCGCTAAAGGTCCATTTGTATTTGGTACTAGAAGCCATGGTTGTCAGTCTTTCCTTTTTTTCTTCATGTCGCTCTCAATTTGTTTCCGCCATTAGAATTTTCAATTTTATCAATGCCTCCGATACAATTTTGCCCTGTTTTTCAATATTTGTGATGATCTCAGTCGGTGTCCGGGTATCCATTTTGATGACGGCATTGGGGTTGACCGCCTTTAGATCGTAGACGGCGGCATCAATGATATTGGCTCTGGCCTGGGCGTCACGCGCTGCCTTTTCCCGGGTTTTGATCTGCTGTTGCAAGGCCTGAATAATGGATTTATCAGCCTTTTCTTTTTTGCCTGCCTTCAACTGTTCCTTGAGTTCAACTACCTTGGCCTTGATATTCTCGGCTTCATCCAGATGGGGTCGCATCTCCTCGCGTGCCTTGGCACGGCGGGCGGTGAAATCTATTGTCCAGGAATATCGGCTGTCACCCTTTTTCGTGCCGCGGTTGGATATCAGGCGGGCAAAAGTGGGAAACGGTTTGCCTTTGGATTCTTCATCTTCCTGCCAGCCGCGGGTGAGGCCCACGGGCAACTGATCATCATCAAGGGGTTTACCGGTTTTTGTAAATCCAAAATGGGCCAGTGTCATTGGGGTTTTTTTACCCACCTTCACATGGGCCAGGTCGTAATACCAGATTTTTTTCGTTATGCGTCCTCTGGTGAAGAACAGAAGATTGGTTTTTACACCGGCACCGGCTGTGGTGAATACGCCGCCGGGCAGACTGACGATGGCCCATAAATCACATTCATCCACCAGTTTGCGCTTGGTCTCAACAAAAGCGCTTTCGTTGGTGCGAAAGAGCAGCCCCTCATCCAGGACAATACCGCAGCGTCCTTTCGGTGCCAGTTCAGCGAGAATGTTTTGCAAAAAAAGCACCTGGGTGGACCCGGTTTCAAAAGAAAAATTCTTCTGGGCGTCCTTGCCCTCTTTGCCCCCAAAGGGTGGATTGGTGAGAATGACGTTGAAGACCGGCGGCGCGTTTTCAAACAAGGCCCCATAGGTGGTGAGCTTTGTCAGGGTGTTGCCGTGCCACAAATTGGGCTGATCAATA
>CAZFXX010000346.1:0-3483 GCA_964522985.1 uncultured Desulfobacteraceae bacterium | reverse complement strand
TTTATTGGGTTGAGATATAATAGGTGGGGTATACCTGGTGCCCGGCTTATTCTGTTTGCTTTTTCTACGTTTAATTATTGAGCTTGTAACCTTCTCAATCATTTCCAAGTTCCCATCAGATATATCCTTGATAATTTTCTTGCGTTCATCAAGGGGTATATCATTATTCTCGGTATAGTATTGTATAACTTTATTCCGATCACTTAGAACTTCACTGATTTTATTTAATTGTTTGTATATCTCGATATCAGATTCATGCTCAGAGACATATTTATCCGCCGCCTCTTGGGTCTTCATATTTATGACTTTCTTGTAGATTTCTTTGTAACGATTTAATTCTTTGTAAAATGAGGACATAGCTGGATTACGAGAAACAAATCTCCCTATGTATGGTTTATCCTTTATGGTTGAAACTCCCACATCATCAAATGGCTCTTCAATCATATTTACTATATCAGTTCCCACTCCCCCAGACCAAGCACTTATAAGATGATCTATGACACGAGGACTTACATTTAATGCTGAACCTACACCCTTTGCGGTTTTGGAAGTATATCTACCATACTGATTCTCTGGGGTATTCCATTCAAGTTCATAACTGGGAACTATCTCTCTATCTCTAAATGAATCATAGTTTGATAATACTTCTAGCATCGGACCAACTGTACCAATGTCCCATGGCATCAATGGTGGAATTTGGGACTTGCCAACTTCAAGCAAATCCGTCAGTGCATCAGGATCATTTTCGAGGAAGAAGTTCGCCACTGCTTCTGGAATTGCTTTGAATATAAATCCCCATTCAAACGGAGCCGGGATACGCCATATAGTTTCTCCAATTTTAAAGTGCCAGAATCCGTACTTATCCCATGCCGGAAGTTTATCATACCAGTCATCATCTTCATCTGAATGATTGAGTTTCCATAGCGCAAGAGACACGGCTGTTAAGGTCATCCCTTTTATAATCGTTCCCATGGGATCGCTTTTAAACGTACGAGCCATCTTCGACATTCCAGCTTGGGATGGACCCAAGAAAGGGATGAATTTTGAAGCGTATTCAGTAAATAACCCTAGTCTTTTAAAGTCCACCGTTACATCTTTTGACGCATTTATCCCGGCAATGTTAGCTGACCTTTTACTCCCAGTCTCTTTTAAAACCCTATTGTATTCGTGTATAAATTCAGCATACCTTGGACCACTTTCAGGGAAGTTAATAACCTCACGATATAAATCAAAAGGATGCCGAATGATATTAAGTGCCTTAGAGCGTTTTGAGTCGGCAATGATACTCCGTGCTTTCTTCATTGCCCTTGGTAATTCAACTTCCATAAAGTCACCAAACTCTCCGCCCTGGGCCTTGAACAAACGTAACCCTTCAGTATTCTTTAGTCCAAGTTTATTCAATGCAACCATACCAGTTCCCGCTAATCCGTGGAATGGCGTGGCAAGTTTATTCTTAGACTGCATAAAATATATCCACGGATCACGAATAAGGTTTACACCCAATCCAAAGGAAAATCGTAACCCTGTTGCACCAAGGGTTACAGCTTTTTTACCGGCAGTAATAGGTGATGTTGCTATTCTTAACCAATATGGAAGAACAGCTCTATCCATATTCTTCAGTGCATTGTAGAGATATGGATTCAATTGGTATGCCCGGAGTTCTCCCTTTTTGTTAAATAGAGTAATGACATTTTTCTCTGGGATACCCCTGGTCTTGGATGACCAGAACGTAAGCATCTTCGCCAAATCCTCTGTTTTGAGATCATCTGCAATATCAATGCCCTTGGATTTTAATGCTTCCATCACATCTCTTATATTGATTTTGGTAGGACTAGAAGGAATAGCGAACTTATCTCCCCACTTCCCTATTCCTTGTGTCTCCTCAAGAGTCTTAGCTATTAACTGACTTACCCTTGCTCTATCAGCCCATGAAATTAACTTCTCGGCCTGAAGCATTACATTGGTAAGGGGATGTATCACTCTTCTTCCACTCCCCCATGCCCTCTTAATAGGTTTACCCATATCCCCAAACCCTTTCGCCCCACCACCAGTAGGACCAGTACCCATCTCTCTCAGCAACGGCATATAATTCTGATAGATGTCACGAAACACCTTTGCGATATCGGGAGAGAATGCACCAGAGTCAACTACATACTGGAGAACATTATCATTGAACTTGGTAAATTCTTTGGTGAACTGTTTAAACTCTTTTGCGAAAGCAGTCCCTTCTATAGTCTTAACCCTATAGTCTGCATCCACTTTTGCTATACCAGGATTCTGCCCCCTCTTCCATCTCTCTTGTGCATGTTTGGCGTAGGCATAAGTAAAAGCTAATTCCTGGGGAGAGAACTTTACTCCATCTACAAGGAGCTTTTTGGGTAAATGGCGGAGAGGATTCAAAATCGTTGTAAGTGATGGACCAACTCGATCTCCGTCAAAATTAGTTTGTTCATTGTGTGTCCAGTACCTTGCCTTTGCCCGTGACATATCCATAGTTGCCCTAGCCATTTGAGCAGGGCTTTCTTCGGGAAGAAATGGTTTACCTCGCAGTTGTTCAGCCTCACGAGTAAATACCTCAAGGGCATTTATTTTGTCATCAATGATGGTTCTCATATGCCACCACCCGCTTTGCATCCGGTCAAGCAATGCGTCCTTAGTTGGCTTGAGGGCAAAGTCTTGTTTGCTGCGGGCAAATGAACCAGCTTTACGATAGTTCCAGATCATATCCCTTGCTTCGTTTAACCCTTTAGCAATAGCTTTATTCTCAGGTTGCTTTAGCCAATTCTCAAAGAACTTGGTAAATGCTGGGGCGTGGGTACGAGCAGTTTCATCTGACATCCAGTGACGCATATATTCAGCGAACCCTTCAGATACTCGTTGCTTGGTGGGGTCATAATCCAATACTTTAATCTCGTCCTTGAGTACGGGATTGACACGAATCATTTTTCTAAACCCTTCAAGTTTATCCAAGTGATGAGCAACTTCGTGAGTGACAGTGGGGATATCATTATCTTCTCCGATCCGTACAACTTCTGACCGTGGTTTAAATATGCCAGCCCTTACCATCCCTCTAACCTTCTTCCTGAAACCCCCTATACGAATTGGAGTTTTGATGATTGATGCTAATTTATTCTTGATAGCCGGTAATGAAGGTATCTGTCCTTTCTTAATATCTCTTAACCCATCTTTGGAGGGAGTTAGGTCAACGGGCATTTGGTGGGAGTTAGAGGCTAACTCTTTATCTGCTCTGGCTCTTACAGTTTTTCCTAACTCAGTTCTTGCTTTTTCAATCTTAGTGTCGGAGATTGGTATATTCTTCCCGGTCTTATCTACATTTTTATGCCCCTGTTCTTTGGCTACTTTACGGACAAGATTATTAAACTCTTTATTAAAATCCTTGGCAGTATCAGGGTCAATTAAATCCCTTGCCTGTTCCGTGGCTATTGATACAATCTCTTCTAGTTTTTGCTCTGGGGATTTGTT